>JAFGOL010000254.1 GCA_016926495.1 Oligoflexia bacterium | reverse complement strand
TTTCAATAGTTTCCCAAAAAATATTTTCCCTGCAAACAGCGTGAATTGCAATTCCGTCCTTTGAATTCGCCAGGTTCATAATTGACGGGTTACCCATTCCCGGCAGTAAACTTTTAATTTTCTCCAGGGAATTTTTATTTGCGTTCATCATTATGTATTTTGTCTGGTCCGCTTTTATTACACCGTCGAGTCTTGTAAGTAAACGGTTTACCAGATCAAGCTTTTCCTTAATATCAAGCTTTGGACACTGTATCACGACACTCTGGCTTTCAAGTATTGTGACGGCTTCCTTAAGGTTGTTAGCTTTTAATGTAGAGCCGGTAGATACCAGGTCACAAATGCAATCCGCAATATCCAGGGCAGGAGCTATTTCAACCGAACCTTTCAATTCTATAATTTTGGCTTTTATTTTATTCTGTTCCAGAAATTTTTTTAATAACTTAGGGTATGATGTCGCTATACTTTTATTATTGAAGTACTGTGGGCCGTCGTAGTTTTCCTTTTCGGGTATGGCGAGGCTTAACCTGCAGTAACCGTAGTTTAGTTTTCTGATTACCGGTATCCCCGGTTCCATGCTTCCGTTTTGTCTTAGAACCGTTTCTTCAAGCACATTAAGTCCTACAACACCCAGGTCGCAAACACCGTCGTATACATATTCCGGTATATCGTCATCACGCACCAGCATTATATCAACAGGGAATTTCTTGCTGCTAAAAATGAGTTCCCTTTTGCCGGGTTCAAGATCGAGCCCGCATTTATTGAGGAGTTCTATGGTCTTGTCTGTCAGCCTCCCTGATTTCTGCATGGCAATAAAGAGTCTTTTGTCATCTTTCATTTTTGTTTTTCTCCTTTTTATCTATCAGTTTCCTGTATCCCTGTTCCCCCTGGTGGAGGCATCTTGCAACCCTTGTTATAGTTGCCGTGCTTACGCCTGTCTGCTCGCTTATGGCCCTGTAAGCTACCCCTTTATCAATTAAGCGGGCAACATGCCACCTCTCAGACATCGCATTTAATTCAGACGGAGTACAAAGATCTATAAAAAAATCCTTACATTCCGAAGGGTTGTCTATACTTGCGATTGCTCCGTACAAATCATTTAACAAGTCGGCACCCATGTTTTAATGTGATATCACATTAAAACATGGGTCGTCAACTGAATTTTGCAAGGTGGTCAAAAAAATATAAAAACAAAAAAACTTGGTTCTTAGCCGTTAATATTGTCATGGTCGCATGATCCTGACACAGAGACTTGACTTTGAAGTGCCGTATTCCCATTTTATAAATCGTAATACATAAAAAGATGACAAAGGAGGTAATTACAATGAGGTACGATTTAGCAAAATCAGGGAACAAGAAATCTTTGTTTGATGTGTTTTTTGGGGACAGGTTTTATGACGAGTTTGTAAATTTACCGTCACTTGCTCAGAACGAATGGAGGCCAAGTGTGGACATTGTTGAAAAGGAGGATAAATTTGTGGTCACGGCTGATCTGCCTGGTATTGATCAGAAAGATATTAACGTGGAACTGAAAGACGGTATACTGACAATCAAGGGCGAGAGGAAAAACGAAGTTAACGACGAAAAGGACAATGTTTGCAGGTGCGAGAGGTTTTACGGATCCTTTTCAAGGTCATTCAATGTCTATGACGTTGATGAAGAAAAAATTTCTGCGAACTACAAAAACGGAACACTGACGCTTGATCTCCCCAAATCAGAACGGAAAAAAGCAAAATCCATCGAAATCAAAGCTGCATGAGGCTCTGCCTCATGCAGCTTTTTCAAAAAATGCACCGACATACGCTTTACCAAATTCAGCATTAAACTAATTAGTGTACTGATCTACCTGATTTTGTGATAAATAACCCCATGAGGTTATGAAAGAATGAATAACGATCAGGTGTGGCATGAGGATGACGGGTTCTGGCAGATATTAGACCCGTTTCTCTTTACCAGGGAACGTTTGCAGTCAACGCCTCTGGAAGTCGATAATATTATTGCCCTGCTGGACCTGCGCCCCGGAATGAAAATACTGGATCTATGCTGCGGCATAGGAAGGCATACTTTGGAAATTGCAAGGCGCGGATATGACACTGTAGGTGTTGACAGAACGCAATTTTATCTGGATACGGCCCAAAAAGGAGCCAAACAAAAAAATATAAAAGTTGAGTTTATAAAAAGCGACATGAGGGAATATGTAAAACCCGATACCTTTGACGTAATATTAAATCTTTTTTCTTCGTTTGGATATTTTGAGGATCCCAAAGATGACGAAAAGGTGCTTAAAAATGCCTTTCAGTCTTTAAAAAAAGGCGGAGTCTTGCTTATTGAAACAATGAGCAGGGAAATAATGGCAAGGATATTCCGTAAGAATGAATGGAACGAAATTGACGGCGTTTTTATGCTTCAGGAGCATGAAATAACTGATAACTGGACCAGGGTAAGGAACAGGTGGATCGTTATTGATGATCAGAAAAAATATGAATACTGCTTTTCCCACAGAATATATTCGGGAAGCGAGCTTGTTACGATGCTGGAATTCTTCGGCTTTAAAAATGTTGACGCTTATAGTGATTATGCCGGCAATCCATATAATCATCAGTTGAACAGGCTTGTTATAAAAGGCGTAAAATAATGGCGGAGAGGGGGGGATTTGAACCCCCGGTAGAGTTTTACACCCTACGACGGTTTAGCAAACCGCTACCTTCAGCCTCTCGGTCACCTCTCCTTTGTCTACGCCCGTGTCGGAACATTTCCTGAGCCGGTCTGCCTGTAGAACCACCTGTTTTTATAT
>JAFGOL010000253.1 GCA_016926495.1 Oligoflexia bacterium | reverse complement strand
CAGTTTATGGCTGATATATTCATGAAATGCGAAAAATGTCACGGTACGCGTTACAGGCCGGAAATCCTTGACGTAAAATTCAAGGACAAAAATATCAGTGACGTGCTTTCAATGACGGTTGAGGAAGCCTATGAATATTTCATTCACGTCCAGCCGCTCAGGAAAATGTTAAAACTCCTCATGGACATGGGGCTTGAATACATACTGCTGGGGCAGGCGTCGGACACTTTGTCGGGAGGCGAAGCCCAGAGGCTTAAAATATGCAAGGAACTTATCAGGGACCAGGGACGGAAGAAAAAGGCAAACGTGGTTTATATTATGGACGAGCCCACTACCGGGCTTCATCCCAACGAGGTTGAAAAGCTTCTGCATGTTTTGCAGGCGCTTGTCAGCGAAGGCAACTCGCTGTTTGTAATAGAGCATAACATGGATTTAATAAAGCACGCGGATTACGTTATTGATCTCGGCCCCGGCGGCGGTGATAACGGCGGACGCATTGTTGCCGAGGGTACTCCCGAGGATATCGCGGCCAATGCTTCATCGTACACAGGCCAGTACCTTAAAAAGTATTTGTAATTACAGATCTGTTCCCTGTTTGCAGTTACCCGTTAAGAATGCTTCTGTTAATGATGAATTAATCAAAAAAATATCGCTAACAGGTAAAAACAGTGAAGATTATTTTATTACCGCTTACGATAAAACTTCAACATTCGGTGCCCAGACAAACATAGTGGTATATGAGAACGGAACTTCATGGTCGGTTATCAAGGCCCCTTTTAAAAGAGGCCTTGCCGAGGACAGGAATAATGACGGTGTTTATGAGGTTGTAGACTATTATCCCGTGGAAAAAATATATCTGTTTGAAAACGGCGTTTTCAGGGAAAAACCGGTAAACTCAGCCAGGTATTAAATCCGACAGTTTTTTCAGCCTTTTGAGCTTTTCGCCGGACTTCGTTTTGCTAACCTGTCCTTTTATCGCGGCTGCCACGGCTTTTTTGTTAATCTGTTCGTTATGTTTTTTTGAGTATTTAATATATTCCTCGCAGTCCGTGAGATCAGCATCTGAAAGCCTGCCGATCTTCAGTTTGATAAAAAGTTCCAGATCCGGACGGTAAACCGTTGCATTGGCTGTTTTATGCAAAACAATAAGGTGCTTCCTGAACTCTTTTATTTTAAATAGAAAAAACGCGCCTGCCTGGTTTATTGTTTCAATCGGCAAACCCAGTTTTTCCGCTATGGTCATTAACTTCAGGTTCTGGTTTATTTGATTTTCATCCAGACTGATGATGTCAATGTCAACGGTGCTTCTTGTGTCTATACCCATAAGGGGCAGTACCGTGCCGCCTATTATGACCCATTCACCTTCAAGTTCTTTGCCCGCAAGTTCAATGAATTTTTTTAAAGTTTTTAAATCAAGGGCCATATATATCCTCTATAAGTATCTTGACAAGCATGCAAGGGCCAGTCTCCTTGATTTTATGATCCTGCCGGTATACTGCCCGGGCGTAAATTCGGTTAACAGGCTGCTTTTAAAAATATATTTATTATACAGAGACGGGTAATGATCTTTTATGGCTGCCAGCGTGGCTGATACCGCGTCCCTTTTTCTGTCAGCGTCGTCCGTGTTGTCTTTGGCTGATAATTTCAGTTCCATGCATGCTGACTTTAATGCCTGTAATAATAAGTCGAAATTCGCATTTAACTTTTTTGACGCGTTTTTAGAGCTTATGGGAATACCCAGTTCCGCCAGCCTGTCCCAGTCACAGTTGTTGATTTTGAGGGAAATGTTTATATTTAAAGCTGTTAAAATTTTTTCCAGTTTATCCAGAGAGGGATTTGCCCTGCCTGCCTCTATGTTTTGAATGGTCGGCAGACTTACTTTGCTCAGGTACGCCAGATCAAACTGTGTAAGACCCAGCAACACTCGGGTTTTTCTTATTATTTTATAATCCACACATCTTTTATAACACATAATATATTATGTGTAAATCCAAGAGGTCCGCAGACGGAGCAAAATATAAAAATGTTGTTTATGCCATTATTTCTCACGATTGAATGAAAAAAGGTGTTTAAAATGTAAATATAGACTAAATATTAAATATTTAATATGATAGAGTGAAAATATTTGACATTTTAGTAATAACTTATTAAAATTTACATTAATTAACACGAACGGATTAAATATGACCAACCAGATTTTACTTAATGAACTCGGAAGATTTATCAGGCAGGAAAGAAAACAAAGAGGCCTTAACCAGCTTGAACTTGCGGACCTTTCGGCCACAAGCATTAATTTTATTTCGCATATTGAAAAAGGAAAACCCACCGCTCACATCGGCAAGATTATGGATGTTTTAAGAATTCTGGGCATACAGCTTAATGCCGGATATGGCAGCGAAGTAATATCATTTAAAGGTTTAATCAAAGATGAATCCTAAAGATATTAATGAACTTACAATTTACAAACAGGGTAAGGTTGCCGGAAGCATAATAAGAACGGACAAGGGATGTGATTTTATTTATGATGACGCGTACCTTGCCTCCGGTAATAACCGTGATCTGGCTTTTAATATTCCAAAAACCCAAAAAAGACATAGTGTAAGCGGCATAAATCTTCATACATACTTTGCCGGGTTGCTTCCCGAGGGGTTAAGGCTGAAGGCAATAATAGAGCATCTCAAAACTTCACCGGATGATTTATTCAGCATACTTGCCGCTTCAGGGAGTGATTGTATAGGCGATGTTTCAGCGTGTCCTCCCGGAGACAGTAAATATGAACCTGAAAAGTACAGATTGAAGGATATTGATTTTTACGTACTTTTCAATAAGAGCATTACGGATAAGTATAATGTTTTTCATTCAGAAGGAATACCGGGTATTCAGTCAAAAATTTCAGGCTCCATGATAAGCTTTCCTCTCAGTATGCGTGGTGAAGAAAAGGGTTATATTTTAAAATTAAATCCCGCTGACAAACCGTCGCTTGTTGAAAATGAATACTGGACCCTGATGCTGGCGGAAAAATGCGGAATAAAAACCAACAGGACAAAAATAATACATGATAAAAATAAAAACAAGGGACTTCTGGTTGAAAGGTTCGACAGGGTTTTTGACCGGAAAAGCAACTGCGTTATAAAGGTCCACCAGGAGGATGCCTGCCAGTTTCTGGATAAATACCCTTCAGAAAAATACAGGCTTTCAGTCAACCTGATATGCGACGGTATTAAAGAACTGGCTTCGGCACCTGTTATTGACATTTTAACCCTCCTGAAGGTTTACGTGTTTTCGTATATAACGGGTAACGGAGATATGCACGCCAAAAACATCAGCCTTGTTGCGCTTAAGGACGGGAAACAGGTCACCTTGTCTCCGGCCTATGATCTTGTTACCACGCTTATATACGGCGACCGGACAATGGCTCTCAAAATTGACGGTAAGGACGACGGAATAACAAAAAAAATGATAGTAGAATTTGCCATGCGTTACGGAATTAATGAATTGCCGGTTTTAAAAATGATAGACAATCTTGTAATGATGACAGATAAAAATTACGCGGTATTGTTTAATGTACCAATGGAAGAAAAAAAACGCGCTGACCTGGAGCGAACCATTAAGTCGAGGTTGAAACAATTTGGCTGAACTTTTGGCTCCTGCCGGAAATCCTGAAAAGCTTGAATGGGCCGTGGCGTACGGAGCGGACGCCGTGTATTTCGGCGTTAAGGAATTTTCACTTCGCAGTTACGCGGGTAATTTTGATATTGACGAGGCTGAACGGGGCTTAAAATTTCTCCATTCCAAAAACAAAAAGGGCTACGTCACCCTTAACATATATCCTTTTACTTCAGAATATAAAAAACTTGTTTCCACCGCTAAAGACCTTGAATCCATCGGCGCGGACGCTTTTATAGTGTCTGATCCGGGAGTAATAAACGAGTTAAAAAGCAATAAGATCAAAACACCTCTGCACATAAGCACGCAGGCAAATACCCTTAGCTACCAGGCAGTAAAGGCTTATGCTGAACTTGGAGCCAAAAGGATCAATCTCGCCAGAGAACTTTCCGTATACCAGGTAAGGGAAATTGCGGAACTTGCCAAAATGGATAATACAGAAACAGAGGTTTTTGTGCACGGGGCGGTTTGTTTTTCTTATTCGGGCCGCTGCGCCATAAGCGACTACCTTACGGGCAGAAGGGCGAACAGGGGCGAGTGCACGCATCCCTGCAGGTGGAAATATTATCTTACTGAGGAAAAACGCGAAGGCGAATACATGCCGGTTACGGAAGACGAAAGGGGGCTTTATTTTTTCAACTCAAAGGAAATAGCGCTTTTCCAGTATTTAAGGGAGCTTGACCAAGCCGGTATTACGTCGTTTAAAATAGAAGGCAGGATGAAAACCGTACATTACCTTGCAACTGTTCTTTCCATTTACAGGAACATAATGGACGGCAATATCATGGATGAAAAAACCGTGCTTAACATGCTCTCAAGGATAAACAACAGGGGTTATTCAACCGGGTTTATCAAGGGCGGCATTACCCCCGATGATTATCAGATAGACGGCAATACTCCCGCAGGCAGTTCCGTTTTTATTGCCAATACCGAACAGGTGGAAAAGGGAAAAACGGTTTTGCGCGTAAGGAACAGAATGGAAGCCGGCATGGTCCTTGAAGTCCTCAGTCCCGGATTAAAAATTTCAGAAATCATTTTGCCTGATCAACTTGTCAGGACCGACGGTACCGCTACCGATGTTGCGCAAAACGGCGATTTTATTGTTTTGGAACAACCGGTGCCCGGGTATTCCGTGTTGAGAAAGGTTAAATGATGCTTCCTGTCCGCGTTTTGATATAGATTCACCAAAATTTCACAAAAACCCCGTGGATATTTCACAAGGCAGTAATAAAATCCTTTTTTATGATGCTTTATAAAAGATTGTTTTTCAGTTCCGTATTTTTATTAATTTCAGTCGCCTGTTCAAGACCGCTTGTTAAGACAGACGGAAGAATTATGGATGAATTGGCTGACAATATAGTATTTTACACCCCGGAAGTAAAGCCCGGCAGGGACAAGCTTTTGTTTGCAGTTGAGATCCCCCGGGGTAGTGACAGGAAATATGAATTCAGGACTGCAACCGGGTCTTTGTTTCTTGACAGGACGATTTGTGAGAACAAAAGCGGCAAAAAATTTCCTGTAAATTACGGTATATCGCCCGGAAGGTTTAATGTTGACGGAGATCCTGTTGACCTGATCGTTTTGGGAATGGAAGAGGAATACAAAAAACAGGTTGAAAGCGGAAAAATAGTGCCAAGGGCCGTGAGGGTCGTGGGACTGGTAAAAATGGAAGAATGTGACCATGTTCCGTGTCAAACCGACAGGGATTGGGAGCAGGATTATAAAATTATTGCCGTCGATATTCGTGATGCAGGAATGAAAAATATTTACAATATTAGTGATGTAAACAGGAAAATCAAAAAGGAAATCGTGGCATTCTGGTCGAACTACAAGGGGTTAAAAAACGGTTTTCCGCAAACAAGGGTAAAAAACGGAACAAGAGGCTTTAGCAGCAAGTACGCCGCCCTGAAGTTCATAAAACAGTTTAAGTATTTTGATAAAAACGAGAGAGACAGGGAAATAAACCAGTGTAACAAAATATACAAGGCTGTTTTAACGGACAGGGAAAGACTGTCGGAAATACAGCCTGAAAAAAACGATCCCTTTATTAAATGTCTCGGCAGAACTTTGTACAGGGGTTTTTTTGATGATACAAAAGTTACCGACTTTTTTATAAGGTACAGTGCGTACCAGTTGTTAAGGTTTAAACTTAAGAACGATGAAGCAACTGTGGAAAATTCTCTGAAATTGATGAATAAGCTTAAAACTGAGAATAAAAAGCATTATAGATTTATCAGCTTTGACAAAAACGGTACCGGCAATCCTGTTTATGAATGGGTAAAAACAAAAGACAGGGGATGTAGACAGCATTATGATGATTTGCCGTTGATTTATTGAAGCCCGCCTGCTTCCTCTTCGTCATGGCTCGTCGAATACGTCCGGTACTTCATGTCCCGAATATGCCTCCTGCAAATAGATTCCGGCAGCCTTTTCTATTTCTTCCAGCGGCGGCGGTTCGTTGGTTGTAAAACCGAGTCCGTCGAGCAACTCCTTCCTGAAAAAATAAAAGACAAAACTCTTGGCGCCTTTGTACGAAAATTGCAGACCAACCTGTCCGGCAGTTGCAATCTTGCCGCCCGGGAACAGGCAACTGAGTCCTTTTATCGAATTATAAATGCCCAGTTTGGCAAATGACGCGAAAAGATTATAACCCAGGGCGTACCCGTAACGGGCGTATGTTACTCCCCGTGCGTGTTTCCCGTATCTGATCGCGTTATAGGGTGTGTAGTAATATACTATCGCGTTGCCTGTTTCCTCAACCAGTCCTGAACCGTTTATAAACAGGAACTGGTGCGGATTTTTTACCGTTGTATCGGCCAGCCATTTCAGGCTGAAAATGGGTTCGTGACTTCCCTGTGGGAAATTTATGACGGACATGGCATTAATAAAAGCGGCTGACGACGAAAAAATTATATCTGTTTTTATTTCTCCGAAGTTTTTAAAAGTGAGCATGTCCTTTATATTCGTACCGTAAAATCCGCCTAATCTCCAGCCGGCGCTGACGCCTGCCTCAATAATACCCGCCTTTAATGCTATGCTTTTGGCGTTAAAGCCGGACATGGAATGGTTTTTTGTGCATATTCTCATTTGCCTTGTGAAATTTTTAGTTTTTACAAAAGGCTTTTTCCACCGGGGAATTTGGGAGTATTTCTCGTATCCCAGTGATTCCCTTAATGAAACAAACCTGCGAGGCTGGTTATTGTTGCCTTTAAATATGGTTTTCCAGTTTGCGTTT
>JAFGOL010000252.1 GCA_016926495.1 Oligoflexia bacterium | reverse complement strand
AGAAAATACATAGTCGCGGACAAGGACATGATCTTCAAGGAAGGTCTTGAGGAGATCTTTATACAGAAATTGTCCGGCGAGGAAAAGGAACAGAAAAGGGTCAAGACCTTTCATCTTTTTCAGAACGTGGATACGGTTGATGAAGTCAAGCAGGCCGTGGAAGCCAGGATGAAAAGCATACTTGTCAAGTTCAGTTCCAGGGAAAGCAGGAACGTCATGGGCATGGTAAATGATCTTCTGGCCCCTAACCTGACCTTTAACAAGCAAAGCACTCTTGAGCTTAAAAAGATAGCGCGTGAAAGGGTAAAGATGACCATAATGCAGATCAACAGGGGGGAAATTATTGTCAGGGACGGAGAGCCCATAGAAAAAACGCACCTTCTTGTTTTTTCGGCCCTCAGGAAAGCCCGTGCCGAATTCAAGAGTTTTGTATATTTTCTTTTTCACATGCTTCTTTTCCTTTTCGCTTTTTACTCCCTTGTGGCTTTCGCCCGTGTTTTCTGGTCTTTGTCACTGCCGAAATTCAAGGACCTGGCCGTACTGGGAATGTGCACAGTGATGTACGCGCTGGCGTTGAAGGTATGGTTTTTTATTTCATTTCTGCTTTCCAATAATTTTCCCGGTATACCGACTGAAGTTTTCTTTGTGCTCTTTCCCTATCTTGCCCTCGCGCTTATAGCCAGGGTCATTCTTAATCCGGAAATTTCACTGTTAGTGGCGATAGTCGCAAGCGTTATTTCCGGTGTTTTATCGGACGGGAATTTTCAGATTTCCGCTTACGCTCTTCTGTCGGGCCTTATGTCCGTTGTTTTTGTCCTCAAGTTTGAGGAAAGAAGCGTGCTTCTCAAGGCCGGCCTGTGGGTGGGCCTGTTCCAGATGTTCCTCGCGATTGTAGTTGCGCTTGGACGGGTCTATACGATAGGTTTCGCGTGGCATCACCTGGTATCTTCGCTGTTCGCGGGTTTTCTCAGCGGCATAATCGGGGCGCTTGTCGTTGAAGCGCTGGTCCCCCTGCTTGAGTATTTTTTTAATTACACTACAAATATTAAACTGCTTGAATTCGCGAATACAAATCATCCCCTGCTTCAGGAACTCCTGATCAAGGCACCCGGAACTTATCAGCACAGCATGGTCGTGGGCCAGCTTGCGAGCGCCGGGGCAAACGCTATCGGGGTTAACGCGCTTCTGGCTCGTGTAGCGTCTTATTTTCATGATATAGGCAAAATGAACAAGTCGTTGTATTTTATAGAGAACCAGCAATGTATAGCCAATCCCCATGACAAACTGAACCCCACCATGAGCGCGAGGATACTGGTTTCGCATGTTAAGGACGGTGTAAAGCTTGCCAGGGAATACAAACTGGGTGCTCCCATAATAGATATTATAGAACAGCATCACGGCACGTCCCTTATGAGGTTTTTTTACAGCAAGGCCAGGGAACTGGGGCTTGAACCCGATGAGCTTGATTACAGGTATCCGGGTCCCAAGCCCAAAACAAGGGAAGCAGTGCTTGTTATGATAGCGGATTCTGCCGAGGCCGCGTGCAGAAGCCTTGACGAGCCGAACGCGGTCAGGGTGCAGACCACCGTGGACAAGATAATAAACAGGATGTTTGCCGACGGACAATTTGATGAAAGCAATATTACACTGAGGAGGTTGAAGGATATCAGCCTCGTATATACAAAGATCCTTATTGCTCTTCATCATACAAGGATTGAATATCCGGAGTCCGCTTTTGAGGATGGCGCTGATGGAGATAACAGTAACAGGAGAAAAGGGGATAAGGTTACCCCGAAAATTACTGACTCGGGCAGCAAGGAAGGTTCTGCTGAGCCTAGGCTTTGACCGGGCCGGAACGGAAATCTCGGTTTTACTTGTCAGGGACGGGACGATCAGGGCCCTTAATAAAAAATACCGGGGATACGACAAGCCCACGGACGTATTAAGTTTTTCAGTACCGCAAAACATGGCAGCCTGCCCGTACACGCACCTGGGAGATATTGTTATCAGCATTGAAACGGCACGGAGGTCTGCTAAAAAGGCGGGACATTCCCTGTCCGATGAGCTTGTCTATTTGCTTGTTCATGGTATATTGCATCTTGCCGGTTACGATCACGAAAATGTCAGTGACACCAAGGCGGGCGAAATGATGGAGTTGCAGCAAAAATTGATAAAAGGGGTTTTGGGAAAATGAAACATTTAAAAGATAGAATAGTAAAACTACGGGGGCATCTTTGACATTGATTCAAAGAAAATAAAGCTGTCAGGGCTGGAAAAGGAACTGTCCGAACCCTCCATATGGAATGAACAGGAAAAAGCGCAGGCTTTAAGCAAGGAATCAAATTTTTTACGAAACTGTATCATAGGCTGGGAATCGCTTGATAAACGAATCAGCGATTTAGCCGAACTTTACGAACTTGCCGAAGCCGAGAACGACGGTCCCATGCTTGAGGAACTGGTGGCGGAACAGGTTAAGATAGAAAAATCGCTCGATGAGATGGAGTTTCGCAGGATGCTCAGCGGAGAATCCGATCATCTGGGAGCAGTCCTTACAATAAACGCCGGTGCCGGCGGGACGGACGCGCAGGACTGGGCTTCCATGCTGCTCAGAATGTACATGAGGTGGATTGAGCGAAAAGAGTTTAAGCACGATATTATTGATTATCAGGACGGCGAGGAAGCCGGAATAAAGAGTGCCACAATACTTATCGAGGGAGAGTACGCTTACGGGTATTTAAAGGCGGAAAACGGTATACACAGGATTGTAAGGATATCTCCCTTTGACAGTAACGCGAGAAGGCATACTTCCTTTGCGGCTGTTTTTGCCAGTCCCCAGATTGACGACTCCATAGCGATTGATGTTTCGGAATCCGATCTTAAGATCGATACCTTCAGGGCAGGCGGTGCCGGCGGCCAGCACGTAAATACAACGGATTCAGCGGTCAGGATAACTCATATGCCGACGGGAATAGTCGTACAGTGCCAGAACGAGAGGTCGCAGCATAAAAACAAGGCAACCGCCATGAAAGTTCTCAAGTCAAGGCTTTACGAGAGAGAAATGCAACTGAGAAGGGAAAAGGCCGAGGAAGTCAATTCAACCAAAAAGAAAATCGAATGGGGAAGCCAGATAAGGTCGTATGTTCTTCATCCGTACCAGATGGTAAAAGATCACAGGACAGGGTACGAGGTGGGCAACATTGACAGTGTTCTTGACGGTGGGCTTGAGCCTTTCATGGTGGAGTACCTGATGCAGACCGGAGGCATGGCCAATGTGGCGGGAAAAAATTAAAACCCCGAAACTTACCGTTGACGGGATAGTTTTATATAACGGAAAAATAGCCCTGATTGAGCGCAGGTATCCTCCCCTGGGATGGGCGCTGCCGGGCGGGTTTGTGGATACAGGCGAAACGGTCGAGGACGCGGTAAGACGGGAAATGTCCGAAGAGCTTAATATAGATTTAAATGAGTTGAAACAGTTTCATGTCTATTCGGATCCCGCGCGTGATCCGCGTTTCCACACCGTGTCGGTTGTTTTTACCGCCATAACAGATAAAGCCCCTGTCGCCGGCGATGATGCCAAAAACGTAAGGCTTTTTACAAAAGATGAGATTATGTCAATGATATATGAGGGCGCTGTTGTTTTTGATCATCACAGGATACTTACTGATTATTTTAATTCGTTAAATTGAGGAAGCACTGACCATCAGGACGTTCCTGCATTCGTAGTTAATGCGGTAATGTTCGCTTATCCTGTGTCCGACTACCCATAGAATGTTGTTTTTGTCCTCTATAACCGGAATTCTCCATCTTTCGTTAAAGGGGATCTTGGAGTCTATAAAAAAATCGCTCAGCTTTTTACTTCCCGCTGTACCGAGGGGAGTAAAGCGATCCCCCTTCCGGGGCAATCTTAATTCAAGGGGCAGGGTGATTTTGTCAAAGTTCAGAAAAACCGTATCGGGATTTTCAAACGTGTAGCGTTCAATATTGGCTTTTCCGGGCAGCAGGGACAGGCCTATTATGATCCCAAGTTCCGGTATTTCCGTGTTACCGGGATATTCAAGAACGTATTTTTTTGTATTGGCGTCGCCGGATTCATCGTTTACGCTTTCATCGTGTTTTTTTATAACCAGGTTGGAGTATGATCTTGTTATCTTGATGTTGCCCGGAAGTACCAGGTTTTTTTGCCCTTTGTTTTGTGCCGCGCAGAGATCAAGGACCTGTTCAATATGTACCTGTCCTATATCCCTGAGTCCGGTGGACAGATGAGATATCGCGCGCCTTATGATCCTGCCTGATAATGCCCGGTCAAGCCCGGAAAGTTTATCGGTATCAATCACTATATATTCATCCGACCCCGCGCAGATCGAGTCATAGATTTCATCTGTTTTACCTTCAATATAGTCCACGTCGTACCTGAGAATTTCGGCAAAACGCGAGATATTTTCAGTGGCCCCGTAATAACATTTCTCTTCAATCAGGGGCAGGATTTCGTTTCTTATTCTGTTGCGGACGTAATCGGTTTTTTCGTTCGACGAATCTTCCACGTACACAAGGTTGTTCAGCGCGGCGTACTCTTCTATTGTTTTGCGGCTCCATGCCAGCAGGGGCCGTATATAGTTTTCCCTTTTGGGCTGGATGCCTGTAGCCCCGTTAGGGCCTGTTCCCCTCAATATCCACATAAGCGAGGTCTCGGCCAGATCGTTCCTGTTGTGTCCAGTCGCTATTTTTGTGCAGGAATATTTTTCCGCGACTTCTTCCAAAAAGCCGAGCCTGTATTTTCTGGCTGCTTCCTGAACGGATGTCCTGCTTTTTCTGCCCAGTTCCTTTATATCCGCTTTACGGCTTACAACCTCAAGCCTGTTTTCCCTCGCGGTTTCAATTACAAAGGTTTCATCCCTGTCCGATTCCTTTCCTCGCAACTGGTGGTTAAGATGCGCCACAACAGGGGCCTCCATATTGAGCATGTTTGCGTACTTGCGGATTATGTCCAGCAGAACGATTGAATCAATACCTCCTGAAACAGCTACCAGTATTTTATCTCCCGCGGTTATCAGTTTATGCCTGTTTATGAATTCAAAAATTTCTGTTTCTTTCAATTTTAAGCCTCTCAAGCTCAAGAAGGCGTTTTATTCTGTATAGAATAGTGTTTTCGTCGGTCATGTTTGAATTGACCGGTCTTTCCTGTCCGAACTCGTTAAGTTTGGCCACATATTTTGTAACGGAAACCCCGGTCCTGGGGTATTTATCCGATTGTTCAAGAGGCGTGATCTTTATTTCAATGCTGTATTTTATTTCCGTTCTGGGGTCGGCGTTTAACCTTGCGGCAGCGGTTTCGTAATTGTCGTCAAAAGTAACGATATCCTCGGTCTGTATGATCCCCGCGTCCTTATTGGTGATCTTAAGCGAAAACCTGCCGCATTCCTTTAAGGCAGCGGCCCATGTGTATTCATAGCTTGCAAGGAAAACCCTGCTTAGGGTTACGGGCACTATGTTGCCCGGTTTTATATGGGGAGGTGTTGAACTGCACGATACAAGCCCTAAACTAAAGAAAATTATTGCCATATAGAAAACCGGAAATCTCATGTTATATTTTTATATCGGTTTAATACAGGTATCAAGAGTTAAAGTGTTTTAAAAATTTGCCGATAATGATAAAAGGGAAAGAGGGGGGATTAATATCGGCAGTATGCCTTTTGGTATACTGCCTTTTTTATTTTCACCGTCTAGTCTTGGGGCAAATCTATTATATCTATATCTTCCGGCTCAATATCAACAGCGTATTCTTCCACGTCATACAGCCTGGCTCTAAGCATTATGCTTTCTCCGTCAGGCGCGGTGCCGAGCAGGTAACCATGATTGTAGAGCGGAACTGTTAAGCCGTGGCCAATAAGCGCAAGTGGCCAAAGTGCATAAGTTATGGTTTTTGTTACGTACAATTTAAAAGGAACTTCTTCATCAATGTACGGATAGGAAAAATTAGTCTCAAAGTTTGAGAAGTTTGAGTATCCTATGGAATAATTTGCGTATATCAGGTAAGGAATTAACATATCAGGAAGCTGTAGATGTGATTAAAAAACTAGGTGAACAGTTTGGAGGTTCAAGCCTGTTTGGTAAGGAGAAGGACAAATCTTTTGAAAGCTCTATTAAAACAATTTACCAAAGCTTTGGAGGTCAGGAGCTATACCTTTTGATGGAAACCGGATATCTCAGATGCTTGATAAGGTTTTAGTCGTCTAATATACTTATTTTTTTTGTTTAAACGTATTTATCATAAACCCTACAAGTATACCGAAAAAAAAAGTGATAATAAGAAGCAATGCTTTGGGCATAGAGACAGTCCATGCGAGAAAAGTAGCTTCAACGGCAGGCGTATTTTGAAAAATAAATATTAGCACAATGACAATAATCAACGCTAAAAGTATTTTTTTAATATTCATATTTTAATTATACTCTATATAACTCAGTTGTACAGTTATATTATACACGCTTCCCGGTCTGTGTAGCTTTATTGAAAAAAATAGATTAGTATATAAGGTATGTTGCAGCAAAAAAAAGACATATCTTCTAAAGTAACATTCATACTACTTTTTATTCTTATCATTATTCTTGCTTTCAAAATAGCCGCCCCGTTTTTGGTAGCTTTAATTGTAGGAGGCGTATTGGCACTTGCCCTAAGACCTTTGCAGAGAAAACTTATTATAAAAGGAGTCAGACCTAAATTATCAGCTTATCTGCTTTTTATATTTCTTATTGTCGCAGGTGCTGTACCCATAGGATTCTTCATTAAAAGCCTTATAAGTCAGGCCAGTACGTTTCGGGATTACATGTCGGCAAGCAATGTATCCTTCGGTTCCGTTTTGCAGGCACTTGCCCGGTTGCCTGTCATAGGGCATCTTGTTTCTGATCCTTCGGCGTTTGACTCTGAAATTAATACACTGGCTATTGAATTAGGAACTGCCATTAGTAACTTTGCCCTGAAGGAAGCGACCCAAATACCCAGACTAATAGTTCAGACTTTTTTAGCTTTGATAAGTTGCCTTTTTTTTCTGCTTGACGGTACGAGGCTTCACAAATTCCTGGCTGGTAAGATTCCTATCAGGGATGACGTACGGCTTGCTCTCATGGAGTCTTTTAAAAAAAATTCGGAACTGGTTATATTGGCTTCACTTTTTGTTGCAGCTACTCAGTCAATAATGATACTTATATGTTTTCTCGTTCTAAGCATTCCTGCCGCTTTTTTAGCATCGGGTTCCGCATTTTTTCTCTCATTTATACCTTTTATAGGACAGGCTCCTATATGGATACTGGTTTCTCTTTATCTTTACATGAAGGGCGCCACAGTCAGGTTTATTTTTTTGGTCCTTTTTGTGATTATTACCAGTCTCTCCGATAATGTTATACGGGTTTTTGTGCTGAAGGGACCCAAAGGATTAAATCCTCTGGTTACGCTAGCGCAAGTTTCCTAAAATGGCGGTCAGATTTAGTATAAGTTATTGGAATTATGGGGGAATT
>JAFGOL010000251.1 GCA_016926495.1 Oligoflexia bacterium | reverse complement strand
CTGCTTACCACTGTTAAAAGAGGCGGCGGCAGGAATAATTACGGGAGGATTACCGTAAGATGGATCGGGGGCGGTCATAAAAAGAAATACAGGATTATCGATTTTAAAAGGGATAAAAACGATATCCCCGCAAGGGTTGCCGGTATTGAATACGATCCCAACAGGAGCGCCAGGATAGCCCTGCTCAACTACGTCGACGGTGAAAAAAGGTATATCATAGCTCCCGGCGGTTTAAAGGCCGGGGACGTTATTGTGGCTTCCGAGACCGCGGAAATAAAAACAGGCAACTGCCTTTCCCTTGCGAATATTCCGGTGGGTACTCTTGTCAGCCAGGTTGAACTCAGGCCGGGCAAGGGCGCGCAAATGGCAAGGGCCGCGGGTTCCTTCGCCCAGATACTCGGCAAGGAAGGCAAGTACGCTCTTTTAAGACTGAGAAGCGGCGAGGTAAGAAAGGTCCTTTTAACATGCAGGGCCACGATCGGCCAGATAGGAAACCTGGAGCACGAAAACCTGTCGATCGGCAAGGCCGGCAGGAATGTATGGCTCGGAAAAAGGCCCAGCGTCAGGGGAACGGCGATGAACCCGGTTGATCATCCGCATGGCGGAGGCGAAGGACGTACGGCAGGCGGAAGGCCCTCGGTTACACCCTGGGGCAAGCCGACGAAAGGCCATAAAACAAGAAGCAACAAAAGAACAAATAAATATATTGTAAGAAGCCGTCATAAGGCTGCTAAGAATAAATAACAGGGAGGCGCGGATACTTTGAGTAGATCAGTAAAAAAAGGACCGTTTTGCGACGGACATTTGATGCAGAAAGTCGAGAAGGCACAAAAGGTCGGCGACAGGAAGGTCATAAAAACATGGTCAAGGCGCTCTACCGTCTTTCCCGAGATGGTGGGTTTGACCCTGGCCGTTCATAACGGCAGAAAGTTTGTCCCTGTTTTTGTAGCCGAGAATATGGTCGGGCACAAGCTGGGCGAGTTCGCCCTTACAAGGACTTATTACGGGCACGGCTCGGACAAGAAAAAGAAGTAATAAAAGGGGTTCATATTTATGGAAATAAAATCAAGTACCAGGTTTGTAAGGATCTCGCCGAGAAAGTTGAGGCTGGTCGGCGATCTTGTAAGGGGAGCGATGGTGGGTGATGCCCTCAATACCCTTAAGTTTACGCCCAAAAGAGGGGCAAAGGTCCTGTACAAAACAGTAATGAGCGCCGTGGCCAACGCGGAGCAGAAAGGGACCGTGGACGTGGATAGTCTATATATAAAGAGTTTGTGGGTGGACGGTGGACCTGTGCTCAGGAGATACCTGCCCAGGGCGCAGGGAAGGGCCACGATAGTGAGAAAAAGAACAAGTCATCTTAATGTAATTTTGGGTGAAAGGTAGGAGGTGTTCATTGGGTCAGAAGGTTCATCCGGTAGGATTCAGGCTGGGAGTAAATAAAACGTGGTCTTCGCGCTGGTACGCGGACAAGGGTTACAGTGTTAACCTGCATGAAGATCTCGAGATGAGAAAATATATTAAGAAGAACCTCAAGTTTGCCGGCGTTTCAAAAATTGAAATAGAAAGGGCGATAAAAAAGGTCAAGGTCAGCGTGTTTACCGCGAGGCCCGGAGTTGTTATCGGCAAGAAGGGTTCAGGCGTTGATACATTGAGAAAAAACCTTCAGTCGTTTTCGCAGAATGAAGTGATACTTAATATTATTGAGGTAAAGAGGCCTGAAATTGACGCTCAGCTCATTGCTGAAAATATCGCGCTTCAGCTTGAAAAGCGCGTGGCTTTCAGGAGGGCGATGAAAAAGGCCCTGTTTAACGCCAGGAAGTTCGGTGCCAAGGGTATTAAGATAATGTGTTCCGGCAGGCTTGCCGGGTCGGAAATAGCGAGGACGGAGTGGTATGTTGAAGGTTCGGTCCCTCTTCATACGCTGAGGGCTGACATCGAGTACGGATTCGCGGAGGCCCTTACCACTTACGGCATCATCGGCCTCAAGGTATGGGTTTACAAGGGCGATATTCTCGGAGCAACTGAAAGGAGTAGCCAGTAATGTTAAGTCCAAAAAAAGTAAAATACAGGAAACAGCAACGGGGAATAATGAAAGGCAAGGCCACGTCCGGCCAGGTCCTTAATTTCGGCGATTTCGGCCTTCAGGCAATGGAGTGCGGATGGATAACCAGCAGGCAGATAGAGGCCGCAAGGGTGGCCATATCAAGGTCTGTTAAAAAGGGAGGAAAGGTGTGGATACGCGTTTTCCCCGACAAGCCCATGACAAAAAAACCCACCGAGGTACGTATGGGAAAAGGAAAAGGACCGGTTGAGGCATGGGTCGCACCGGTTGTTCCGGGCAAGATCCTTTACGAGATGGAAGGCGTGACCCGCGAGATTGCTTCACAGGCCCTGACGGTTGCGGCAAGCAAGTTGCCCATCAGGACCAAGTTTGTTGTGAGGGAGGGTGTTCACAGTGAGTAAGATGACGGAACTCAGAAAACTTTCGATCGATGATTTGAAGGCAAAATCAAAAGATCTTAAGGAAGATATTTTCAAGATCAGGATGCAGGTTTTTGCCGGTTCCGTAACCGACAAGCATGCAGTGGTCAGTAAAAGAAGGGAGCTTGCGAGGGCCAAGACCGCCCTTAACGAAAAGCTCGGAGGGAACAAATGAGTCAGCAAAGAGGACAGGTAAAAAAACTGGTTGGTACCGTAATAAGCAACAAGGCGGACAAAACCATAGTAGTCAAGGTGCCCAGAAGGATCAGCCACGCAAAGTACGGCAAGTTCGTTATAACCCACAGCAAGTACCATGCGCATGATCCTAAAAACGAGGCCAGCATAGGCGACGAAGTTGAAATATTTTCCTGCAGACCTATAAGCAAAACCAAGAAGTGGAAGCTCAACAATATTACGAGGAAGGTGGTCGAGCTATGATACAGGTACTGACAAATCTTAATGTTGCGGATAATTCCGGCGCCAAAAAGGCGATGTGCATCAAGGTACTCGGCGGCACGAAAAGAAAATACGCCAAGGTCGGCGATGTTATTGTTGTATCGGTTAAGGAAGCTATTCCCACTTCCAAGATAAAAAAGGGAACGGTAACAAAGGCCGTTGTCGTCAGGACAAGCAAGGAAGAGGGCAGGAGCGACGGATCATTTATCCGTTTTGACGATAACGCCGTGGTAATTCTTAACGCACAGAACGAACCCATGGGTACCAGGATTTTCGGTCCGGTCGCAAGGGAACTCAGGGCCAGGAAATTTTTGAAGATCATTTCGCTTGCCCCGGAAGTTCTGTAGGATTGGAGGCAAAAATGCAGGAACAGAAAATAAAAAGCAAGGTACGAAAGGGCGACACTGTTATGATCAATGCCGGCCGCGAAAGGGGAAAATCCGGAAAGGTATTGAGGGTTATTGACAAGGGTAACAGGGTTATTGTTGAAAAGCTCAACATGATAAAAAAACACTCAAAGCCCACCCAGACCAATCCCGCCGGCGGTATAGTAGACAGGGAAGCCCCGCTTTCAGCGAGTAATGTCCAGATTTTTTGTACAAAGTGCAACAAGGGCGTTCGCACGGGTTTGAAACAGGTTGAAAATAAAAAAGTCCGTTTTTGCAGAACATGCGGACAGAATATATAAGGAGTCAGGATCGTGGCAAGGTTGTTTGAAAGGTATAAGAAGGAAATAGTACCCAGTCTTATTAAGGAATTCAAATATAAGAATATTATGCAGGTACCGAAGCTGAGAAAGATTGTCGTTAATCTTTCCACGTCGGATGCCCTTGTTAATCCCAAGGTGCTTGACGCGTCCCAGCAGGAAATCGCGGCAATTACGGGCCAGAGGCCGGTTATTACCAAGGCGAAAAAATCCATCGCGAGTTTTAAGCTCAGGGAAGGACAGAAGCTGGGCGTTGCGGTTACTTTAAGGAAGCAGAAGATGTATGAATTCCTTGACAGGCTGATGAACATAGCGTTACCGAGGGTCAGGGACTTTCGCGGGCTTTCCCCCAAGGCTTTTGACGGAAGGGGAAACTTCACCATAGGTCTCAGGGAACAGATCGTTTTTCCCGAGATTAATTACGACAAAATAGAAAAGGTGCGGGGTTTGAACATTACCATTGTCACCTCGGCAAAAACGGACGACGAAAGCCGGGCGCTGCTGCGTGAATTCGGTATGCCGTTCAGAAAATAAAAGAGGAGGATTTTTAAAGTTGGCTAGATTATGTATGTTTGAAAAAATGAAAAGGATACCGAAGTTTTCCATAAGAAAACGTAACAGGTGTAAAATCTGCGGTCGTCCCAGAGGATATTTAAGAAAATTTGATATGTGCAGGCTTTGCTTCAGGTCCCTCGCGTTAAAGGGAGAGATACCCGGAGTCATAAAGGCAAGCTGGTAAGGAGGATTTTTTATATGTTACATGATCCAATTGCAGATTTACTCACCAGGATCAGGAATGCCTGCATGGCGAAATTGCCCAGGGTTGCCGTTCCTAGTTCCAAGATGAAGCTGGAAATAGTCAGGCTGCTCAAGGAGGAAGGTTTCATCTCCGACTACAGCGAGAGTGACAAGTTTCACGGGGTTATAAAGATTTATCTTAAGTACGACGATAAAGGCCGGTCTGCCATAACCAACCTGTGCAGGGTAAGCAAGCCGGGCAAAAGAATATATTCTTCAGTCGACAGTATTCCAAAGGCCCTTGGCGGATACGGAGTTACCGTACTGTCAACTTCCAAGGGGATCATGTCGCATAAAAAGGCGGGCAAACTGAGGGTCGGCGGAGAACCAATCTGCCAGGTCTGGTAGTTTATTACAGAGGAGATTTTTGATATGTCTAGGATAGGTAAAATGCCGATACCGGTACCAAGCGGAGTGAACGTGGATATAAAAGGTTCCCTGATTACCGTTGCGGGGCCCAGGGGAACTTTATCCCTTAACATACCGGTACTGACCGGTGTTGAAAACAGCAACGGACAACTGCTTGTAACCAGGAAGAACGACGAAAGAAGCGCAAGGGCACAGCACGGCCTTACGCGCGCGCTTATCAACAACATGGTCAAGGGAGTTTCAACAGGATTTAAAAAGGAACTTGAAATAATCGGCGTAGGCTACAGGGCGCAGATGAGGGGAAAGGATATGCTCGGATTATACGTGGGCTATTCCCACCCCGTTGAGTTTTTTATTCCCGAGGGTATAAAGGCTTCGGTTGACCAGAAAACAAACGTTATTACCCTTGAAGGCTGTGACAAGGGTTTGCTCGGCGAAGTAGCCGCACAGATCAGAAAGGTCAGGTCTCCGGAACCTTACAAGGGAAAAGGCATAAGGTATACCGGTGAAGTCGTGAAGAGAAAAGTCGGTAAGGCTGTAGTGGGCGGAAAGTAGTAAGGAGGATATGAAAATGTCAAAACAGGTTAGAAATGTTACTAACCAGAGATATGTGTCGAGGTTTCACAGGAAAAAAAGGATCAGGCGTACTCTGGGCGGTTCCGTTGAAGTGCCGAGGATGAACGTGTTCAGGAGCGACAATCATTTTATAGTCCAGTTCATAGACGATGTCGCCGGGCACACCATGTTGCAGTGCTCGACAATGCAGAAGGAGCTTAAGGGCAAGATAAAGGCAAACGTGGAAGGCGCTAAAAAGATGGGTAAATTCTGCGCAGAGGCTGCGGGTAAGAAAAATATTAAAAAAGTCGTATTCGACAGAAACGGGTATAAATATCACGGTTCCATGAAGGCGCTGGCCGATTCGGCCAGGGAAGCCGGGCTGGAATTCTAATATCGGAGGTGTAATTTGTCAGAACTCGGTACTGAAAAGATAGTGGAATATTCGGAAAAAATAGTTTGTATTAACAGGGTTTCCAAGGTTGTAAAAGGCGGAAAAAGGTTCGGTTTTTCCGTTCTTGTTGTGGTCGGCGACGGAAACGGAAAAGTCGGGTACGGCCTCGGAAAAGCAGCCGAAGTTCCGGAGTCCATAAGGAAGGGGACCGAAAAAGCCAAAAAATCGTTGGTGCAGGTTCCCATTATCAACGGTACAATACCTCATGAATACCTGGGCCGCTTCGGTTCCGGAAAAGTATTCATGAAACCCGCAAGGGAAGGTACCGGTATTATCGCCGGCGGAGCCGTAAGGGCCGTGCTGGAGGTAGCGGGTTACAAAAATATATTAACCAAGAGCATCGGTTCAACGAATGCGCATAATGTTGTAAAGGCAACAATTCAGGGACTCCTTGAAATGAAGGATCCCGAATCTTACGCAAAGGCCAGAGGCGTTGATCTTGGTGGGCTGAACAACTGATCGGGAGAATGGTGAAATGACGGCGAAAAAGAAAAAAACACTGACGGTAAAACTGGTTAAGAGTCCCATAGGCACTACGGACAGGGTAAAGGCCACGGTTAAGGGGCTCGGTCTGACCAGGATGAATAAAAAGGTAGTGCTTGAAGATACGCCTTGTGTAAGGGGAATGATCAACAAGGTAATTCACATGGTAGAGGTTGAATTATGAGACTGGAAGAACTGAGGCCCGCAAAGGGCGAAAAAAGGAAAAACAAAAGACTGGCACGAGGCAACGGAAGCGGACACGGCTCAACGGCTACAAAGGGTAACAAGGGCCAGAAGGCGCGCAGCGGCGGTTATCACAAGGTCGGGTTTGAGGGCGGACAGATGCCCTTGCAGAGAAGGCTTCCCAAGTTCGGCTTCAATAATATTTTTAAAACTTCGTACTCGCTTATTAATGTTTCCAAAATAGCCTCCATGCCCAATGACCGGGAAATTACGCCGGAACTCCTTGTGGAGATGGGAATAATATCCGCATCCGAATCCTCCAGCGTAAAGATACTGGGCAACGGGGAAATTAAAAAGGCTTATACGGTTAAAGCCCATAAATTTTCAAAGTCAGCCGTGGAAAAAATAAGCAAGGCGGGCGGAAAGGCGGAGGTGATTAATTGAGTACCGGTGCCGGCGCGTCCATTTCCAAGATCCCTGAACTGAGAAAAAGAATATTATTCACCATTTTTATTCTGGCAATTTACAGGCTCGGCGCTCACGTGCCGACCCCCGGTATAGACACTGCGGCGCTCGCTGCCTTTTTTGACAGGGCGAGCGGTACAATATTCGGTATTTTTAACATGTTTTCCGGCGGAGCCCTGAAAAGATTTTCCGTTTTTGCCCTCGGTATTATGCCGTACATCAGCGCTTCAATTATAATGCAGCTTCTTACGGTTGTTGTTCCGGCGCTGGAAAAGCTTTCAAAGGAAGGCGATCTCGGCAGAAGAAAAATAACACAGTATACAAGGTACGGTACCATTGTTCTCTGCATAGTGCAGGGTCTGTTTATAGCGACTGGCCTTGAGAGCATGAAGGGGCCCGCGGGCGAGCCTGTTGTGCTGAACCCGGGAATTTACTTCAAGTTCCTTACAATAATAACGCTGACAACGGGCACCACGTTTATAATGTGGCTCGGAGAGCAGATAACGGAAAGGGGCATAGGCAACGGTATTTCGCTTATCATATACGCCGGTATAGCTGCGGGCATACCGAGCGGATTTTCAAATTCACTCTCGCTGATGAAGTCCGGTCAGATTACCGCGTTTGCCGCGCTGTTCATTCTCGCGGTTATGATTGCGGTAATCGCCTTTATAATCTTCATGGAAAGGGCGCAGCGAAGGATACCGGTGCAATACGCGAAAAGGGTAATAGGCAGGAAGCTTTACGGCGGACAGAGCGCGCATCTTCCTCTTAAAATAAATTCAGCCGGGGTTATTCCGCCCATTTTCGCTTCTTCGATTATAATTTTTCCCGCCACAATAGCGCAGTATATTGATCATCCGTTTTTCAACGCGCTTAAGGAAGTAATGCAGAGCGGATCCATGGTTTACATGATGGTTTACGTCGGCCTTATAGTATTTTTTACGTATTTTTACACCGCTGTTACTTTTAATCCCGTCGATGTCGCCGAGAATCTCAAGCGCCACGGCGGTTTTATCCCCGGAATCCGTCCCGGAAAAAGCACTTCAGACTACATAGACAGGGTGCTTACAAAGATAACACTGGCGGGCGCGCTGTATATAGCGGCTGTCTGCGTGTTGCCGGAGATAATGATCTCAAAATTCAAGGTGCCTTTCTATTTCGGCGGCACATCGCTTCTTATACTTATAGGCGTCGCGCTTGATACCGTGTCACAGATAGAGTCATACCTTATCACAAGGCATTATGACGGCTTCATGAAGAATGCCAGGCTGAGGGGAAGACGGGGATGAGCTCGGTAATTCTCCTTGGTGCGCCGGGAAGCGGAAAAGGCACGATAGCCACAAGACTCAAATCCGAATGGGAAGTAGCGCATATATCCACAGGGGATATGTTCAGGGAAGCTATCGCGAATAAAACAGCCGTCGGACAAAAGGCGGAAGGCTACATTAAATCAGGCAGCCTTGTCCCTGACGAAGTTACCATAGAGGTGGTAAGGGAACGCTTTTCAAAACCGGACGTGAAAAACGGTTTCATACTTGACGGGTTCCCCAGGACCATAAAGCAGGCCGAGGCCCTGAATAACATACTCGCGGAACAATCCCTCGAACTGGACGGCGTTGTATTGCTTAATGTCCCGTCCTCGCTGATTGTCGACAGGATAACGGGCAGGCGGTCGTGCACGAAATGCGGGACCATATATCATCTCAAGAATATGCCTCCAAAACAGGACGGTATTTGCGATAAATGCGGTTCCGGGCTCATGCACCGCAAGGATGACACCGAGGAAGTCGTTAAGGACAGGCTGAGCGCGTACAATGATCTTACGGCGCCGCTTATAGAATTTTACAGGAATATGGATTTACTGCTTGAGATTGACGCTTCAACTAATCCTGACGACATGATCAGACAGGTCAGGGAACTGGATCTTTGATATTTTATAAATCGCAGGACGAGATCGGGTGTATGAGGCATAGCGGCCTTATAGTCGCAAGTGTCCTGGAACACCTCAGGGAGAATATAAAGGCGGGCATAAGCACACTTGATGTAGAAGAAATGGCCCTGCAGTACCTTAACGGCCATTATGATGATATCAAGCCGGCCTTTTTGGGATACATGGGTTTTCCGGCCTCGATTTGTGTTTCAATCAATGACGAGATCGTACACGGGATACCGTCCAAAACGCGGTTTATAAAAAAAGGCGATATAGTCAGCGTTGATTTCGGCGTTGTATACAACGGTTATTGCGGCGACGCCGCTATATCGGTGATAGTGGGAAAAGGCAGCCCCGAGGCTGAAAAGCTTGTAAGGGTTACCGAGGAAGCTTTGCATGAGGGAATACGGATGGCCACTGTAGGTAACAGGCTGTACGATGTTTCGCACGCCATACAGTCGCACGTTGAAAGCAACGGGTTTTCCGTTGTCCGCGATTTCGTCGGGCACGGCATAGGCAGAAGCGTCCACGAGTCTCCGCAGGTCCCCAATTACGGATCTCCCGGTTCCGGAATTCTGCTTAAAGACGGGCTGACCATAGCGATAGAGCCCATGGTTAATTGCGGAAACCACAAAATAAAAATTTTAAAGGACGGCTGGACCGCGGTAACATCCGACGGTTCGCTTTCAGCCCATTTTGAGCATACAATAGCCGTAACGAATAAGGGCACTTTTATTCTTACGGAACCAAGATAGGAGAGGAATATGTCAAAGAGCGATTATTTTGAGGTTGAAGGTACTGTTATTGAGCCGTTGCCCAACGCGATGTTTAAGGTGGAGCTTGAAAACGGTCATAAGCTCCTTGCGCATATATCCGGCAAGATGCGGATGCATTACATCAAGATCCTTCCGGGCGATAAGGTAAGAGTACAGATTTCTCCTTATGATTTGTCAAAGGGACGCATAGTATTCAGGGAGAAGTAGATTAGATTTTCGGGCGAGCGCTTTTTATTAATAATGAAAATATATGGGGTCATTGTCGTCGACACACGCTGAATCTTCTTCATTATCTATTAACTGTTCTGATATTGTATCCCTAATTTTTTCAAGTGTATCGGATGTGTCAAACAGAACTTCTTCAAGGCTGTTAAGATATTTTGTAGTT
>JAFGOL010000250.1 GCA_016926495.1 Oligoflexia bacterium | reverse complement strand
GGGTACATTACAGGCCAGGCTATAGCTCAAAATCTCGGAAAGAAAACAATTTTCTTTCTTAAAAGAGCTGACTCATGGGGAACAGTAATTCAGGAAGGGCTTGATGCTGCGTGTAAAGAATACGGAATAGAAATAGTTGCTGTAGAAGAGCTGCCGGCGGGAACTGTTGATTATTCGGCAGTAATAAATAAAGCGCTCAGGGTAAAACCTGATGTTTTTGTTACAACGATGTTCGGCGGGGATGCGATAGCTAATCTTAAACAGGCTTATGATATGGGACTGTATGATGTAAGTACCATCTTTAATGTCTGGACTGCAAATATTGTCGCTAAGGGAATTCCGGAGAATGCTCTTGCCGGGCATTATGCACTTGCGTGGTTTTATTATGATCTGACAGGATTCAAGGATATAACCGTAGCTGAGAAAGTAAAAAAATACTCTGATGCCTACATGGCAAGATGGAATGAACCGCCGGATAACATGGGAACAGCGGCATACCTTGCGGCGAAACTTATATTCGGGGCAGTTGAAGAAGCTGGAACATTTGATCCTGCAAAAGTAAGCAAGATATTTGAAACCAAAAAAATCGACACAATCAAGGGAAGCTATATTTTCAGAAAAGACAGACAGCCGATTAATGATCATACTGCTTTTCTTTTAAAGGGGAAAACTCCTGCTGAAAAGAAAGATAAATGGGATTTTTTCACGGTTGTTGATTCTTACGGCGGCGAAAATGTACTTCCGCCCCTTTCCGTTATGGGTTATTAATTAAACATTCAATGGAGTTAATGATGGTACCAAAATATGAAGTAAAGAAAAAAATCAGCGATGTTCCATGGGAAGAACATTTCATGGATGACGGCGGAAGCAAAATAAAGTGGATCTATACAAGGGAAAAAGACGGTACGCCGATTACAGTTATGCTGATTGAACTCAGGGAAGGTCTTTCCCTGCCCGAACATGTACACCGTGATCAACCTGACCTGATTCATGTTCTTGAAGGCGAGGCTACTATGTTTATTGAAGGCGAAGGGGAATTCCCCCTTGAAGCGGGGATGGTAATTATGGTACCGCCGAATACCAGGCATACTATAAAAAATATCAAAAAAACAGTTAAGCTTTATAATGTTTTCGCACCGGCTATGCCTTATATGCCGGCAAAAAAATAGTTCATGAAGGCAATGGTTCTGAGGGAATATAACAATTCCCTCGCAATGGAAGAAGTCGCTGATCCCTGCCCCCTTGAGGACGAAGTCGTTGTCAAGGTTCACGGGGCGGGGATGTGTTATACCGATATCAAGATTGTTACAGGGGAGCTTCACAGGTTTATCAGACTTCCTCATATCCCGGGACATGAAATCGCCGGTGAGATTGTTGAAACCGGGAAAAACGTAAAAAATGTCAAACCGGGACAGAAGGGAATTGTCTATTCCATAATAGGATGCGGCGGCTGCCTTTACTGCCGCAGCGGTAAAGAGAATTTGTGCATTAATACCAGGAGGATAGGATTTGAGGAAAACGGAGGATTTGCCGAATATGTAAAGCTTCCTGCCTATAATTTCTGCCCGTTTAACAGCAGTATGCCGTTTGAAAAAATGGCTATACTTCCGGATGCGGTAGGAACTCCGTATCATGCATTTAAGAAAATCGCAAATCCTGACCTTGCCCAGTCTGTATTGATTGTTGGTGCCGGAGGCTTGGGTATACATGCGGTTCAGCTTGCAAAACAAAAAGGTGCATATGTAATTGTGTGTGACATAAAAGATGATTCCCTTGAGCTAGCTAAAAAATACGGCGCTGATAAGTGTTTTAATCTGAAAAAAGAAAGCGATATAGTCAGTGCTGTATATGATATTACAGCCGGCTTTGGGGCTGATATTGTACTTGAGGGAGTCGGGAAGGAAACAACTTTTTCGTGGTCTTTAAGATGTCTTAAAAAAGGGGGGACTTTGGTTGTCATGGGGTATGACTCTGTAAATAAGGTTCCTGTTTCCTTCCTTGACATGCATAATAATGAATGGAAAATAGCAGGTACAAAGATTACTACAAAGCAGGATCTGCTTGAGGTAATTGAACTTGTTGACAAAGGTATCATTGATCCGGTAGTTACCAGGGTAATAAAACTTGGGGAAATCAACGACGGCCTTGATCTTGTCCGTAAACATGAAATTCCCGGCCGGGTTTGTGTTAAAATTGATTAATACTATTCAGAGAGATAAAATGAATACACCAGTTTATATGGATGCTGCAGTAGTTAAAAACTCGAATAACGTTCAAATTGAGAAAATACCTGTTCCCGTTCCAGGTCCGGAGGAGGTTTTGATAAAGGTTGAATCCTGTGCATTATGCAGCACAGATTTAAGTCTCATAAATCAGCCGGGTCCGGGACAGCCTGAATTCGGATCTTTTATTCCCGGTCATGAATATTCAGGTACAATAACCGCAAAGGGAGAATATGTTGATGAAGTTGAAATCGGAGACCATGTCGCAGTTGAAGTTCACAAAGGGTGCGGAAGGTGTATTAATTGTAAAAATGGCTATTATACATGCTGTCTGAACTGGGGAAATAAAAAAAAGGGACACCGGGCAAACGGCATGACAACATATGGGGGATTTGCCCAATATGCGGTTAATCATATCAGTACTGTTTATAAAATACCTGAAGAGGTTTCATTTGATGAAGCATCACTACTAACAAATGCCGGTTGTGTGTTATACGGTTTTGAAATAAGCGGCGGGTACTTCGTGGGAGATCAGGTGGCTGTTATTGGAGATGGTCCACTTGGCCTTATTTCTCTCCAGATCGCAAAAACTCTTGGTGCAGATAATGTTTGCCTTATCGGGCTTGATGATTTCAAAATGGATATAGCCAGAAATCTAGGTGCTGATACTGTAATTGATGTTAAAAAAAGTGATCCGGTAAGTCTGTTGAAACCGGCCTTTAATCTGGGTGTAGATTTTGCGATTGAAGCATCAGGTTCGGAGGCCGGTATAAGAACCGCTCTTAAAATACCGAAATGGGCGGGGAAAGTACTGCTTCTGGGTATCCCGGCCGGAGAAATTACCGCAGACTTAAAGGAATTTGCGCGGGGCAACAAGCATCTCTTTACTGTC
>JAFGOL010000249.1 GCA_016926495.1 Oligoflexia bacterium | reverse complement strand
GGATCAGGTATTTTCCAAAACTCAAAATCAGGGTAAAATTGCAGGCCTCCAGCCGATTTTACTCCCAGCATCCTGGGTAAATTGGATATTTGGTAGGTATCCGTGGTCACCCAGTATTTCCCGGGATTTTCACTGCTGATTTGAATTATTTTTTTGGATAATTCATTTGTATAAATAAAATCAGTACTTCCAAAGACAAGCGGGTTGAACCAGAACGTCATTAGTAATGTTATAACCGCATGACCAGCCAGGAAGCGATTGATTTTTAATTTATACAGGTAATAAAAGGATATTATCCACAAGCCATATAATAAGAATATACTCCACACGTTTTTAGTACTTACTGCCGGTATTATTTTATACGCGGTGAATGATAAAATTAAGAACATTAAAACGGACGATGATATTACGAACCGTTTACTTAATTTGATTTTGTTGACTGTTATCAGGCGCAGCATCATGATCAGCAGAAAGATATTAATAACACCCAGGGCCGCGTGAAGTCTGTTCACATGCACGTAAGATAATAATGTTACGCGCGCCAGAATTTCAGGAAAACCCGCGAAGGAATAATATAAAAACAGGGCCAGGACCGCGAGCATGAAGTATATGGAGTATTTATTATTGTCTTTTTTCAGGTCTTTGTAGTGAAATACAAAAAACAGTATTGTTACAGGGAATAAATACAAAAAATTAGATGCCTCGCATATGTTGCCAAAACCTATTTTTGAGTAATCGGGATTGGCCGGAAAAGGCAACAACAGGTTAAAGAAAAATGCAAACATAGACTGGTTGCCTCCAAGCAGAAAACGTCTGCCCGGGTACGAGGTATTCATCATTATTGAAATTACGTCCTTGATTTCGTTAAGATAAACAAACAATATCAAGGACGATACTACGAACGAGACGACGAAACCCGTAATGATCCTGTTTCTGGAATCAGACCGTAAAAACAATTTATAATACCGGATCATTAAAGCGGCAAACAGGGCTATGAAAATATATGACAGGGCAACCTGGTAAGGGGCGTAAAAACAGGTTACAAAATTAATGCCTGACCACACCAGTAAAACTGAATAGGCTAGGGAGGATTTATAGCTTTGTGATGTCAGTATTTTATGGGAAAAGAATACCGATAAAAAAACCGGGATGTATAATAATGAATTGTTTAATGACCATAATTGCACAAACGGGCTATATGTGAATATAAGTGAGCCGGACAGGGACAACGTGATGTTTTTGTTTGTGAAAATCATGAATACAAGAAACAGTGACAGTATCATGCCGATGGTTTGATACCACCACAGCCATGATAACCCGAAATCCCTGCCTATAAAAAATCCCCAGATACCGGGTTTGAATACGGAAAAATAATGCCTGACCGGAAAACCCGTTGTTACGGAAAAAAGCATGTTCTGCCTGTTGGCGGTTGTGTTATTGATTTTACCGAATTTAGGAGTACCGGCGGTTTGGGAGAGTATCAGGGGCAGGTTTACAAGCCAGTCGTCGCTTCTTATTGGCCTGGTTTTCCCGAAAAAAACTTCGCTTTGTCTGCTCCCGTCTATAACGCCATGCCATATGCTGAGATTAAATCCGTTGATCCCGGATATGGATAAAACCGCGAATGCCAGTAAAAAAAAGGTTACAACCCTGTTTTGAGTATTAAGCATGTCCCTGAGTTTCAATATGTATTTCAAGATCAGACTCCCTGTCTGTTAAGGCTGATAAGCACTACGCCCGTAAGTATAAAAAACACTCCGGCTACGGTTAGAACCGTTATCTTTTCGTTAAAAATATAATAGGCCGCGAACAGTGAAACAATGTAGCTGATGCTTACCAGGGGGTACGCGTGGTTAAAGGGATAATGCTTTAAAACGTATATCCATATAAGCGCCGAAGCAAACAGGCTCAATCCAGCGAACCAGAAAAGGTGGACCTTTAAAACGCCTAGTATAAAAGCCGGGGAAATTTTCGTGAAGCTGACCCTGGTAATTCCCAGTTTTAAAAAGATCTGGCTTACCACCAGGAGAGTGGATTGGACTGTCATTAACAAAACAAGTTTTAACATTATTGCCGCTCTCTTATTTTTTTTATGAATTTGGCCGGATTGCCGCCAACAACCGAAAAATCTTCAACATCATTTGTTACAACGCTGCCCGCGGCCACAATAGCGCATTTTCCGATAGTGACGTTCGGCATGATTATGGAATTTACGCCTATGAACGCTCCTTCCTTTATGTGGACCGGGCCCGTGGTGTTTTCCCTGTTTAATATTTTCTGTATCGGGGGTGTGTAATTTGTATGGCATATTATTTTTACGCCCCGTGTAATGTAAACATAATCCTCTATTGTAACAAGTTCCGGGAAAAGCGAGTCAATTAAAACATTCGGGGCAATGTATGTTTTAAAGATATTTTTGATCTTAACCCCTCTCAGCCTGTTGATTAACGGCGATAAAAACGCCGGAAATATTGAAACGTAAGCGACGTAACCCAGCATGCCCTTCCAGATGAATTTAACACTTGAAAAATATTTAATTTTCATTTTTTTTGAGTTCCCTTATTTCCTTTTCGTTTATTGCCGTGTGGGTAATTAAAAACTGCACCCTGTCCGATACCTTGTTGAGCTGTATGGTAAGATAAAATGAATAAATAAGCAGAAAAACTATAAGGCCGATATATATAAAATGGATTGTATGTACCATCCCGAAAAGATGCAGGGATATGAACTGGTAGTATTTTTCAAAAACCGGTATTGATAATAAAAAGGCGCATACGGTCAGCCACAATATTGCCGAAGACGGCCGTATCTTGCTTTTTTTAATGAATTTAAAAACAAAAAACACAAAAACCAGCGTTACTATAATTGAGATGATTTTTAATTTAATTCCCATGCCCATTTTTGTTACCTCGCTTTGCCCTGAAGCAGACAACCCATAATATTAATTAAACCCTTTACCGGAAACGCCGCTGACCTGAAAAAATTGAATTCCGAGGCCCCGTGTTCCCTTGCCTTCATCACGATGGGGACCTCCATGATCCTTGCTCCGTTAAAGAAACTAAGGAGCAGTATCTGGTTGATGTCGTAAATTTCGTTTTTATAGGTTTTATAAAAATAATCAATTACGTTTTTACCATAGGCTTTGAAGCCTGACGTGGTATCAGAAATTTTACGCCCGGTAATGCTTGAATTAATGAACGAAAAAAGATTTATTCCTATTCTTCTCAGGAACGATGATTTAAAACCTTTTTTTTGTAAAAACCTGGAACCTATTACAAAGTCAGCCACGTTGTTTTTTACAGGATCGATTATTTTAGGCAGTTCGGAAGCTATGTGCTGGCCGTCGCCGTCGAACTGGCAAATAATGTCATAATTATATTTTCCGGCATAGTCAAAATAACTCCTTACGGTCCCGTAAGGGCTTCCTGTGTTTATGCAGTGCCTTAGGTAAGGAACTCCCAGTTTTTCGCAAATCCCGTGCGTGTTGTCCGATGATCCGTTATCGATTACAACAATATCGTAGCCGCAATTGTTGCGCGCGAGGTCATCGAGCGTATTGGCGATGTTTTTTTCCTCGTTATAGGCGATTACGGCAACGAGAATTTTCACATTACGCTCCTTGCCGGATTGCCCTTAAGCTTTATGTTTTCATGCTTGAATGAAGTTATGACAACTGAACCCGCGGTTACCAGCGTGTTCTGCGCAAGTCTGACATTATTGATCAGCGTGGAGCCTGCGCCAAGCATTGAGCCCCTGCCTATGTCTACTCCTCCGCAAATCGTGACCCCCGGGGCCACATGCACGAAATCTTTTATGCTGCAGTCATGATCAACCGAGGAGTTTGTGTTGATTATACAGAAATCACCCAGCGCGGTCCCTGTGTTGACAACGGCTCCGTCGCAAACCAGTACTCCTTCGCCTATATTGACGCCTTTATTAATAACTGCATCAGGGGAAACTATGTACGGGAACCTGAAACCTCTTTGAAGGAATTTTTCAGCTATGTTCTGTCTGTTTCCGGATACCTTGACTGAGCCTATACCCAGTGCCAGGTTTTTACACATATTTATGTTTTCAATGATCCTGTTATCATCACCCAGGTATTCAACACCCAGCAGGGGGCCATTGTTTTTTATATCACAGTAGCCCATAACTTCGTATTGCCTGCTTTTCTGTAATACGCTGATGAGCACCCTGGCATGGCCTCCGCCTCCGATTACGATTATTTTTTCCATTGTGATACTATCCTCGCTATATAATTTACATTTTCCATCGTCAGATCATAACTTGACGGTATGTTAACGGTTTTATTGTAAAGCCCGGTCGCCTTTTCAATTTTATATGACTCGTAACACGAATAAGGCTTTTGCAGATGGTTCAGCATCCATAAAGGCCGTGCCTGGATTTTGTGATTTTCAAGGTGCCTGATCAGGGAAACCATGTCCTCTATAGTTGAATTCCCCCTGCTTTTCAATGCAAAAAGCCAGTGGTTACTGTTGCAATATCCGGGGGGATCGGCAATTTCGAACAGGTCATTATTGCGGAAAGCATCGTTGTAATAATTAAAAATGAGCTTTCTTCTTGCTATTATTGAGTCAATTTCCTCAAGCTGGGCAACGCCCAGTGCCGCTGCTATATTTGTCATCCTGTAGTTATATCCTACGCTGTCATGCCTATACATAAAATCATCGTTCTTAGCCTGCGTGGTAAGGTATCTTATCCTGTCTGCCGTTGTCTTGTCGTTTGTCACAACCATGCCTCCGCCGCCCGTTGTTATGATTTTGTTACCGTTAAATGAATAGCATCCGATGTTTGCGATGGTGCCCGTATGCCTGCCCTTAAGCTTGCCTGATGTGTAGAATGTTCCGAGGCTTTCGGTCGCGTCTTCAATAACAGTGATATTCTTTTCGCTCAGAATATCAATTAACGGTTCCATATTGACGGCACTGCCGAACACGTGGACCGGAATTATTGCGGCTATGCGTTTACCGGAATTTTTATTGAAGCAGTTACCGTTTTTTTGTACGGTATTGTTTTTCAGAAAATCTATTGTTTTTGCCGGATCGATATTATAGTAGTCGTCGCAGTCCATGAAAACAGGGTTAGCCCCGGCGTATTTAACGGCGTTTACCGGGGCGATAAAGGTAAGGGTCGGTACTATGACCTCGTCTTCAGGCTCCACGCCGGATACTACGAGTGATACATGCAGCGCTGATGTGCCGTTTACGCAGGCCACGGCGTACTTGCATCCCGTATAAGCGATTATATCATTTTCAAATTGCGTGACAAATCTGCCGGCTGACGAAACCCATCCCGTGTCTACACACTCTTTAAGGTATTTTGCTTCATTGCCGTTAAAGGAAGGAACGCAGAGGGGTATGAAATCAGACATTGTATACCCCTGGCTTGTAGTAGCTGAAATTTTCCTTCATCCACTCGATAGTGAGCTTTAGTCCGCTGTCAATGTTGTGCCCTGGCTTCCACTTTGTCTGCTGCAGTATTTTTGAATTGTCGCACATCAGCCTTTCAACTTCGCTGTTATCAGGCCTTACACGTTCTTTTTCAGTCGATGTAGTGATTTTAACATTCATTATTGAAGCTATTTTACTTACTATATCACCGATTGAAATTTCATGGTTCATGCCGATGTTAACCGCTTCGCCGTAAAGTTTTGATTTCTGAATTTCAATAAATCCCTCTGCCGTATCGGTTACAAAGGTTAAGTCCCTTGTGGGGGTCGTGTTGCCTATGCTGATTTGCGTTTTTCCGCCGAGCACCTGGCTTATAATTGAAGGAATTATAGCCCGTGCCGACTGCCTGGGGCCGTACGTGTTAAAAGGTCTGACTATCTTGACCGGCATGTTGAAAGATCTGTAATAACTTTCGGCAATCTGGTCGGCTGATATCTTGGTCGCCGAATACGGTGATTGTCCCACCTTGGGGTGATTTTCGTCAATGGGAACATATTGGGCTGTCCCGTAAGTTTCGCTTGTCGATGTGATCAGTACTTCCGAAAGGCCCAGATTTTTTGAGGCCTCGAGAATATTATAGGTACCTTCGATGTTTGTTTTTATATACGCAAGGGGGGAAATGTACGAATAAGGTATGCCTATAAGGGCCGCGAGATGAAAAACGCAGTCACATCCCCTGCACGCGCTATAAACGGAATCATAATCCCTGACGTCTCCCGAAATTACCTCTATGTCATTTTTCATACGGGAATTTTCAAGCCACCCCCACGAGTTTCTTGAATTATAATGAATAAAAGCCCTGACATCGTGTTTAAGCTCAACGCACCTTTCAACCAGATGCGAACCTATAAATCCTGCCGCTCCTGTAATCAATACTTTCATAATAAGGTCCCTGTTTTAATTATTTTTATACGCCTGCATGAATTCATTCTGCGCTTTTTCAAAATCGTCCACCTGTCCTATGTCCAGCCAGTATTCATGGATGTCGTACTTGGTGATTTTTTGCTTTTTCTTCAGCAGGTCCTTGATCAGGTTGTCTACGCCGTAATACGTGTTATCGGGTATGTAGTTAAATACTTCGGGTTTAAGTACATAGATGCCCGCGAGAATATAAGACACGATATCTTTTTTTTCTTCAACGTCCGTAACGTAATCGTTGTTGAAAAAAATGTTACCAAAGGAAAAAGGGGTAATGTGCCTTTTAATGGCCACGGTAAGGCAGGTATTCATGTTCAGGGCAAAATCATATAATTTTCCGAAGTCGAGTAATGTCAGGATGTCGCCGTTCATTACAACGAACGGCTCGTCAAGCCTGTCCTTTAACAGCGTGAGGGGCCCCACGGTGCCGAGCGGCTTTTCCTCCTTGCTTATGTGGAGCTTGACGCCGTGATCCTGACCGTCGCCGAAAAAATTCCTGATGTAATCCGACTTATAATTTGTAGCCAGGAATATTTCGTTAAATCCGTATGCCCGCAGGCTTTCTATCTGGATTTGCAACACGGATTTTTCACCTATGGGCAAAAGGGGCTTGGGTATTACCTGTGTAAAAGGCCTTAACCTTGTTCCCAGTCCTCCCGCAAGAATTACAGCTTTCATGCCAATATACCTCTGACTATGATAATGCTATTGTTATTTACCCTGATATACTATAAATCCGCATATTAACAATCTAAAATGCGTGCCGTGTTGGCCAAATACCTGATTTGTCTATTCTAAATGCCTTTTGGCTGGTATGGAACGGACTTAAATGTTTGCTGGATAAAAAACCGGTTAAGCGGGCGTTAACTTATGCTAAAATAATAAAAATGAATTCTAAATACACGCAATTATACAAAATACAGGACAGGGTGCTTGCGGCGTTAAAGCCGGTACTGTCTGGATTTTATTTAACCGGAGGCACGGCCCTTGGTCGTTTTTACCTGGATCACAGGTTGAGCGAGGATTTGGATTTTTTTGTAAATCAAAGCGGATCATTTAAAAAGGACATTAATAAAATACTAAAGGAGCTTCAGAACAAGTTTGACGTTAGTAAGTCTGAAAGCGTTATTTACGATGATTTCGCGAAATTTTATATTAACGATGATAAGGCGTTTTTAAAGATTGAATTTGTTAATGATGTTGAGTACCATAGCGGTAAATTAAATAAATACAAATTCGGGCTGGTGGACACGCCCCTCAATATTTTGGCCAACAAGGTTACGGCCCTTTCCGGGCGCGATGAACCCAAGGATATTTTTGATATCTATTATATTTCGCTTTCCTATCATTTTAACTGGGTTGATATTCTGGACGAAGCCAAAAAAAAGGCGATTTTTAATGAAATAGATATATCTCAGAAAATAAACTCTTTCCCGGTTGAAATGTTTGATAACGTGGATTGGCTGCATAATACTTTCAATCACCGGGAGATATCCAACGCATTAAAAGTTATTGCCGGTGATATAATAAGAGGCGATAACAATTCTCTGGCAGACGCGGATAAAAGAAAAATACAGGATGCCGTTTTATTGAGGCTATATGATAAGTAAAAGACAAAGATATAATATTTTACGTCATATAAACTGGGACTATTCAATCCCGGTTAAGGAACTGGATGATCTGGTCACCGGGGCGCGTAACTCGGCCGGACACTATACCAGGCTGGCATTATTAAAGAAGATGCTTGGCAGTTTGCCGTGGCTTACCATAATAAAATTGTTCCCGCTTGATTATTTAAAGGAAAATTTAACGGAAGATTTTGTTTCTGGACTCTGGCCGGAATCTTTAAAAAATAAATACATCTATGTTTATCAAAAGCTCCGCGATCTTGTATAAATTATCAGAACAGTAGTTTTGTGCAAGTCTGTAAAAACCTTTGACAAGCCGCTAAAAGTAACTATCAATACGGTAATGACTATGAATTACTCAAAAGTTAATAATTTTGACGTGTTAAGGTTTATACTGGCCTTTCTTGTAATATTCTATCACACCATGGTGCTGAGCGCCTTTAATGCTGAAGGGCTGCTTTTTCATCTGGCGGGGTTTGCCGTTGATTGTTTTTTTGTTGTAAGCGGCATGCTTATTATGTGGAGTTATGATGCCGGACCTTTCCTTGCGCCGTATGTAATAAAGAGATTTTTCAGGATATACCCGTTGTATTTTATTCTGATAATTATTCAGTCCGTGATTTTATTATTGCTGACTAACAGGGACTTCGCGGAAATTTTACCGGATTTTTTAAAATATGTCTCCGCCAACCTGCTGTTCCTCAACTTTGTACAACCCTCGATACCGGGCGTTTTTGATAATTTCGCCGTAAACGCTGTTAACGGCAGCCTGTGGACGCTGAAAATAGAAGTTACGTTTTATTTTACGCTGCCGCTTATCTATTATCTTTTTAAAAAATTCGGTGATATTGTGTTATATATTTGCTTTATATTTTCGGTCCTGTTTTTTTTCTATTTTTCTTATAAGGGGTATTCCCTGCATTTTACCGAAAATTTTCCTGCCCAGTTGCGTTTTTTTGCTGTTGGCATGCTTTTATACCGTTTCGGGTACAGGTTGCCCAGACTTAACAGGTACGTTTCGATTGCCGCGATAGCTGTACTGTTTGCTTTGCATGTTTATGCCGTTAAAAATTTTGTTACTGAATCGGTTGTATATCCCGTGCTTTTGGGGCTTATAGTATACCTGTTCGCGTTCGGTGATTTTAAAATACATGTGCGGCACGATATGTCTTACGGAATATACGTGCTCCATTTTCC
>JAFGOL010000248.1 GCA_016926495.1 Oligoflexia bacterium | reverse complement strand
TTATTGTTTCCATGGATTCCTTCTGATTGGAAGAAAGAGACAGCGTCAGGGTATCAATAATCAAATTATCAGGACTGAGATTTTTCTCAATAGCCTTGTTTTTCAGCCATGTTGCATGTTCAAGCCTCTCTTCAGCCGTCATTGGTATGCCCTTTTCGTCCATTGCAAGCCCTATAACGGCAGCGCCGTATTTTCGCGCGAGATCAAAAACAGCGCTGGCCTTGCCCTTTTCTGCGCTTGTGGAATTGATCAACGCCTTTCCGCCGTAACTGCGTAAAGCAGCTTCAATTACAACGGGATTGGTTGAATCGACAACAAGCGGAGCGTCAAAGACGGAAGACAGGGTCGAGAAAACCTTTGGCATTAGCTTTTCCTGATCAACTCCCGATGCTCCTATATTAACATCCAGCAGATCGGCGCCGTCAGCCACCTGCCTTTTCGCAACATCCTTTACGGCATCAAGCCCGCCTGCCGCAAGCTCGGCAATCATGTCTTTTTTATTTGTAGGGTTTATTCTTTCTCCGATCATAAGCGCGGGCAAATCCCGGCCCATGGTTACAACCTTTGAGAGTGACGCAAGGTGTGTGCCTTTTTTATACTCAAGTTTTTTCTTAAGCTTCTTACCCTTTAAGGCGCCTGCGATTGCGCTTATATATTCCGGCGTTGAACCGCAACAACCGCCAAAAACAGCACCGCCGGCGGCAATCCACTGGTCAAGCTGTTCAATATAGTCGGAAGGACTAAAGTCCGAATGCCCTTCAACGCCCGCGTTAGGCTTAACGATAACGGGTTTATTTGTATATTCACCCATACGCTGTATTACTGACGTTATTTCCACGGGCCCCACGGAACAGTTAACACCAGTGAACAAAACATCGGTTGCCTCAAAAGCAACAGCCAGAACTTCAGGTGTATTATTTAAAAGCGTCCTGCCGTTAGTATCAAAAGTAAGGCAGGCACCCAGGGAAAGCTTTGCGTCTGCTTCCCTGAAAGCTATATACGCGGCCTTCAGCTCCCTTATGTCCGTGAATGTTTCGAACACCACAAGATCAACGCCTTCATTACAGATTATTTCAGCCTGTTCCCTGTAAATATCAATAATTTCCGGCATGGTTACGTTTGCCAGCGGAGGGAGCAACTTGCCCGAAGGACCCACCGAAGAAGCGACAAAAGCGTTTTTGCCCGATTCCTTCAGGGCCTTTTTAACACATTTTATAGCGGCAATATTTATTTCCCTGATCCTGGCGTCCAGGTTCCACTCTTCCAGTTTTGTACGTGACGCTCCAAAATTATTCGCCACAACGTAATCAGAGCCTGCATCGTAATAGGATTTATGTATTTTCACAAATGCTTCCGGCTTTTCAAGTAAAAGCTGTTCCGGTGAAATTCCCTTTTTAAGCACACCGGCCTTGATAAGCTCGGTGCCCGTAGCGCCGTCGGCCACAAGGTATCCCTGTTTACGCAATCTTTCACTTATTGACATACTTCCAGCCTCTTTAAGTAAATATAAGCAACTCCGGAGAGAGTATCAGCAATAGACCGAGTGTCAACATCAATAAACCGCTTATCAGCTTGAATATCTTTCCGTGCTTTTCTGAAAATTTATAATGTCCCATTGATACCGAAAATATTATCACAATAATCGCAAGGGGAATAATGTACGCGATATTGTAAAGCGCCATGTAGAGATAGCTGCTGATAGGCGACAATCCTTTAACCGACAATATCCTGGTATAAATGGCGGGCAGCCCTATGGTACAGCCCAGTTCTATAAAATTCACAAAAACAGCAAGCATAACCGTGCCGATAATGGCAAAGAACCTGTTTTGCTCGTAAATAATCTTCCTGGCCTTTTTATATAATTTGGGTTTTACGCCCTCCGGTATCATAAGGGAAATGCCTTTTTTAAAGAAGAAAAGCTCCTTCACGTTTATAAGGCCCATTAGTATCGCTATTACGCCTAAGATCACGGTAATAACGCTTGAGTAGCCTATGATCAGAAAAAGATTCAGCCACGCTGCCATAAAAGCAAAATAAACCACGGCTGATGATACTACAAATACCGAGCCCAGGAATATGATCCTTTTCCTGTCCTTGGCGTAAACCATGAGGCCGAGCAAAAACATCAATACCCACATGGCGCACGGATTAAGCCCGTCAAGAAGGCCCAGGTATATAGTAAATGAAGGCAGAGATATTGTATCGGCATTTATGGTACCGAACATCGGAACATTAAGTTCTTTCGAAGGACAATCCTGCGAGATCCCCTTCAGGAACTGGATCTCCTTTATTATGGACTTACAGGTTACATCCTCGTAAAATCCCGTAAATATCTCATCACCTATGAATATGGTGGGAACACCCCTGGGCTTCACGCCGTAATGTTTTGAAACCCTGCCGAAAAAGGCCCTGTTGGAACTGTTCTTCTTGACCTCGTACTGTTTTACTACAAGATCAGGGTATTTTGCCTTAAGCTCGTCAATAAAACTGCCGGCCTTTTTGCAATGCGGACAGTCATACGAATAGAAAAAATATAAATATATCTTTCCTTCGTGAACCTTGGTGTATATTTCTTCCTGAGGTTCAGCGTCATTAACAGTCTTCTTTTTAACCTCCTCATCGGAATAATAGCCTGATTCCGTGTCGCACAGGGACGCCGAATCAGTATCGATTGAGCAGATATTGTCCTGAGAATACGCGTTAATTGTTACGGTTAAAATGAATAAAACTAAAAAATTCATCCCTAAAACTCCTTATTCTATTTTGCAAAGATTAATACCGCCTTCGGCAGGTGGCATATAACCGGATATTTTTGTTGAATAGGAATAGAAACTGTATGCCTGGTAGAGCTGAACTCCCCCGTTCTGAAGATGCCGGTCGACAACAGGCGTTAAAAAAGAAGGGTTTTCCTCCACTTTATACAGGTACAAATCATAATCCCCGCCGCCTTCTCCGTTAACCAGGGAAAAATAAGTACAGGCGTCCTTTCTGTGTAAAGCCACGTCGAACCCCGCCGAATAAAGCATATTCCTGATTTTCTGGGCTACCATATTTTCCTCAATACCGTCGACAAGTAACAGGGATAATTTGAGTTTGTAGTCCCTGACGCGCCTTTTTTTCAGGTACTTTCTTACAATGGCCCTGGATATCGCGGGGTTAAACTGGTATTCCTTAAACTTTTCCGGATACACGGTACTGGCTGTAAGTGATTGCTGTGAATTTACATAGGCTTCGCCTTCAAGGATACCGTTAACTATTACGCTGCGGTTAATCCCCATGTTGATTGCCTCTTTCAGCATCGGTTCAGTCCCAAGACGTAATGATTTTTTGTTAAACAAAAGATACCGGTACGAATAAACCAGCCTGCGGTTTATCTTGAATGTCCCTCTCGCGCTTTTAACCTTTTTCATCTTTTCATAATTATAAAATGTAAGCCTGGGCAATAATGACAGGCTGTCCTGAATAAAATGGTCCACCCATAATTCAGGCACTAAAAAACGGAAAAGGATTTCATCTATCTTAGGATAACCGGTTTTCCAGTATGATTCGTTCTTTCTCAGTATTATCTGGGACCTGACATAGCGCCTGTCCCAAAGCTTCCAGTTCACATAATAAAAAGGGCCTGTTCCTGAAGGGTATTCTAGCGCCCACTTTGCGCTGCCTTCAAAATATTTCCTGTTCGCGATATACAGGTACCGTGCTGTCGCGTATTTAAAACGCGTAAACAGCCATTCCCGGGGATTCTCACGTCCCTTTATATTGTATTTCAAAATGAATTTCAGTTCATTAGCCGGAGTTACCGAAACGGTATTTATAAAATCAACATACGGGGCGAGAGAATAGCGTTTAAGCCTGTCGAATGAAAAAATAACGTCATCCACACCAAGGGGCGAAGAATTGTGGAAATAAATTCCTTCCTTAAGAGTGCACAGCACATCCATTTCCGCGTTAAAATCTATATCCTCGCTGTAATATTTAACTTCACAGGACTTTACAAGGGATTCCGAGATATTCCCGTCATCGTCGAATTCGTACAATGTATCATATATCTGGTGCCTTATATCATTAATACAGCCCGGTACCCTTATATGGGGATCGATTTCCATAACGGTAGACAAATCCCGGGTACATGTTGAAACCGTTATGCTTTTACCTGCATAAAGACTCCCGGAAAAGATGCCGCAGAATATCAAAAGCACGGAAAGCCTGAAAAAAACAACCGTCAAATCATTATTCCTTCTGTACAAACGCCCGCATGGCTCTGGAAAAGACGACCTTGTCAGACCATTCCTTCCTGAGGGTATCGGAATATCTCTGAAACTCAAGGTTGCCCCTGTCACTGATATATGTCTTTCCGAATTCATCAAGTTTCCTGCTGTCCACATTGGCCCCTTCCCGGTATTTCAATGTTACAAGATAGTTGTCTCCTGAAAAATTCCTCTTGTATATTTTACCCTTTTCCAAGGTAAAAGACCACAGTACATCATTAACCGTAGACCCGGCTATTTTGGGAATGCCGCTGCTTTTCATTGATATCTTGCCTGTTTCCTCAACCCTGGAACCCAGTAATTTCGCAGCTTCAAAAATTCCCCCGGCTTTTAAAGCCCCGTCAATCCTTGCGCCGGCAAGAGCAAGCTGTTTCTTTTCGGTAAGAAGCTGTCTTGCAATCCGGGATTTAACCTTTTCAAACGGGGTAACCGACGCCTCCTTTTTGTCCTCGACCAATATAACATGATAGCCGAAGCGGGTTTCAACAATATCCGAAATAGTTCCCTTTTTCATGGAAAAGGCTTTTTCCTCAAAAGGTTTTACCATCCTGCCCCTCCCGAAAAAACCCAGGTCGCCGCCGCTCACGGCAGAGCCCTTGTCGTCACTTTCCTTTTTAGCGTAATCCGCGAAATTTCCGGGAGTCAGCTTGGGGAGCAGTATTTCAAGTTTTTTTCTTTTCATGGCCCTGACTTCGTCGGTATCTGTTTCTTCGGTCTTTACAAGAATATGCCTGGCCCTGACCTGTTCTTCCTGTTTGTACCTGTCATTATTGTCAGTATAATATTTAAGCGTCTGCTCCTTTCCTTTTTCCGTGGCCATAAAGGATGAGACCTCGCCTTCACTTATTTTTACGTCCTTTGTATCCACATCAGCCTTTACAACAGACA
>JAFGOL010000247.1 GCA_016926495.1 Oligoflexia bacterium | reverse complement strand
TTCGCTGATCTGCAAACATCTCAAGGCTTCCGAAACTGTCTGTAATAAGATCCCGGGCGTTTACCATAACGCCATTATTTTCCAGAAATATTACACGCTGCTTCAGAGCCAGTCACCGTCAAAGCCGGTGCAAAGCAGCGCCCTGACATCGCTTCTAAGCAAGTATGACTATAAAACGGTCTGGAAAACCCTGCTTGACGTACTTAAGGAAAATAATTTAAAACCAGGAGAAGACGAGCCGGATAAAAATATTATTATACCGAAATATATGTGCAATGAAGAGGAAAGAAGCTTTGTTATCAAGGTTTGCTCAATCAAGAATTTCAAACTCAGCAACTGTGATGAGATCGCAAAGGACGCACCCGCGGATATCAGGGAAGCACCGGTGGCATCAGGCACGGTGATATGGATTGAAAAGTCAAAGGGCAATACGCTTATCGTTACCGACGATAAAAGCGAAGACCAGGAGATATTGTTCTGTAACGGTAAAAACAAGAAGAAATTTGATATTCTGGACAAACTCTCAATGAGCCTTATAAAAAAGGAAAAATCAAAGGGAAAATGATACTGTTATGCGGACATTGAAATATCTTTTCCTTTTGCCGTTTGTAACAATTTCCTTGTTTCATGCCGGTGCGTATGTCGGTGAAACCACCAAAAAGCCGGCTTTTGAATACGAGATACAAACGAGCAACCTTTCAACGGGATCAGTCAGTGTTGATCTTACTGTTACTTCTTTTCCGGAGCAGAACAGGATCAAATTCGAATTGAATACCGATACCATGGAACGTTTTCGCGTTTATGACCTCAACGGCAAAAGGATTAAGCACAGAATGTCGGGAAAATTTATTGAGTTTGAAACAAAGGAAACCAGCTTTGTTATAAAATACAAGGCAAGAACGTCAACATATACAAGGAAAATGGGAGGCAAGTCCGAGTTGCCCAACCTTGTGATTGAAGATTCCATGATACTGTTCGGGCAGAATACCTTTGTGTCCCCTGTTTTTCCTGAAAGCATGAACCTCAGCCCTTCCATTTTTGTAAGGTTCAGTTTTCCGGACTTTTGGAAATTCATATCAAGCTGGAGCATGCCCACTCTGACAAAGCAGGAAAACGTCAAGTATACGGTCATGGATGTAAAATCCCTCCTGGACGGAATAATTCTTGCCGGTGATCTTGAAATCGAAAAAACCAGGATAAAAGGCAAGTATTACTATCTTCTCTTTATGGGAGACTGGGTGGGCAAAAAAAAGAGGATATTGTCGCTTTACAAGATAATCGCCCAGAAACAGAACGAACTGTGGAATTTTCTGCCTGCCGACTTTTTGATTGTAGCCTTTCTGAAAGACAAGACCATTAATGTGGGCAAGGGATTTCAGTATACGAATACCATAGTTCACGTTCTTCCCAGCGAAGTGGGTTTGAGGGACCTGGATTTTTTAAAATTGCTCGCGCATGAGCATTTTCATATATGGAACGGTTCCTATCTTAAGCCGAGGGAAAAGGAGTACGAGAGTATCAAGTGGTTCCATGAGGGTGCCACCGAATATTATTCGCTTATGACCCTTATTTCCAGCGGGCTGATTGATGAACAGGCGTTTCTTGACTATCTCGTCGCTTCCTACCTTAAATATGACAGCGCCATCTTGGGCGGCACTACAAATAATTCCGAGGCTAATGAATATTTTATCGAAAAAGATGTTTTCCTTATTATGGCAATGGACATCGAAATCCGCAAGGCTTCGCGCCTGAAAAAATCCTTCAAGGACGTGCTCAAGAATATTTCGGTACGAAGTTCGTTCTGGGAAAAGGGATATGTAAACAGCGACCTTAAGGCTGAAATAGGCAAGGTCGCCCCCAACTGGGATTTCGAGGATTTTTTTGACAGGTACGTGTACAGGAAGGAAAAACTGGACCTTAAAAGCTGTTTTGAGTACCTTGGACTCGAGTTCAGCACAAAGGTCAGTTACAAGTTTGATCAGGGATTTGACATAAGCGAAAACTCCAAAAGGAAATGGGTGGCTAACATAAACAGGGACAGCAACGCGTACAAATCGGGCCTGAGAAACGGCGATACCGTGACCGAAATACATAAGCCGTCAAAGCCCTCAAAGGACATGACAGTCAAGGTGGCAAAAAGCAGGGATGTAAAAGACATAACATTTTCTCCCTGGATACAGAATTCCAGGCTAGTTCTTGAACTGAAGCGCAAAACCAGGATCTATTCACAGTGGACGGAACTTTGATACCCCTGATCCATATAAATGACGAGCTTTGTAATGATAAACAGCTTCAAAAAATACTGGTTTCGATCGAACAGCTTGTATTAAAACCCGCTCCTCTTTACCATGCCTCCCTGGTTTTTGACGAAGACAGGCTCCTCAACTTTCTTGACCGGATTAAGAAAAAAAACACGCACGCGTATATTGCCATCGGGGTCTTTGTTCCGCAGGACCTGCTATTCGCGCCTGCCGTTGACGGTGGAAAAAGGGCGATTAATATTGACGACAACCTTATCCTGCCGTCTCTGGCATCCGAGGATTTCAGGTACGTGTACCGCGATTTTATCAGCAGGCTGCTGGCAACGGTCGCACCGTACAAAGACGTAATAAAATCCATAATACCGGAAATTCCTTATCCTTATATGCCGTCCTTCTCAAGGCTTCTGCTCGATCACGGGGCAATTGCAATGTTTTCCGCTTTTATACACCAGCGTTACCCGAATGTTTCCGCTGCAAAAAATATGTACACCGGGTTTATTGAAACAGGGCGAATACCGGACAGTAATTTTCCTCCCGGGATTAAAAGACTGGCCTACATGAACGATTTGAACGACTTTGTGTATTATTATTTCAATGATTTTTACCATTCGGTCATAAATGTTGACAATATTTTTATTCACAGGCCCGTAATAATACCCTCGGTTGAGATGGGTTATGATATATCCGGCATATCCACGGGGTTGGGGGATATAAGTCCGGACATAAGGGGTATAAGCGGCGGGCTTTTTGATTTTGTCAAGTTTACCAAGACGCTTGCCTCTGACAATGTGGCGGGCGGGCTATTCATGAAAAACGGTTCCGTGCCAAGGGAAAGCAGGGACGAGATCAATATCATCATCAAGTCACTTAACAAAAAAGGGGACATATGCTTTTTTATACCTCCGGAATATCTTGTGTCAGCGGACAACGAACTTAATTTTACCGGGATATTTCCCGGAAACGTGCCCAGCGGTTATCCGGATTCCGCATATTTTTACAGTACCTGGGAGGATATTCTGAACCCGGTATACGGACGCCCTCTCTTTACGTACGAACCTGAAGCCCTGGAAAGTTTCAGACATATTTTCGTGATTTCCGCGGAATGGATGAACCCTGAATGGGAAAAAATCATTGTTGAAAAATGCAGGCGGGGCGGTACGGTCTTTATTACGCCCTGTATTCCAAAGTACGATCATGCCGGCGCGGTCAGCGGCTTGATCATGGAAGAAACCCTGAGAGCGAGAGAGATCGTATTCGGTGATGAATGGTTTGTCAAGGTTTACACCATAGGCAAGGGCAGGCTGGTGCTTTTCCTCCATGATAAGATCCGCAAAAGCGGGATACCGAAATTACGCGAACTTTTTAAGAAGGTGTATGACTTATGACTGTTTACAGGGACTACCATAAGATATATTTTGAAAGGCTGTCGTGGATATACGCCCTTCTGGAGGAAACAATCAGTGGCAGGGATGTCGCTAACATACTGAACAAGTCATTTAAGGACGGCGTGCTTACGTTTATCATTTTTGATAATTACAGGTATTTTACAGGCGGCGTGATCAGCAGGTATAAAAATAAAACCGTCAGTGTCCGCTGTCCGGGGTATCTGCTGGATATTGAAGGCCCGGTACACTGGAAGACAAAAGGCGATGAGTATTTATCACGTATACGTTTTTTCACTCCCGAGGAACTTGAAAAAACCAGGAGTGGCATAATTATGCTGGATATAAGGCACTTGCTGAGGATCATACATTCGCCCATGCCTTTAAAAACCTTTGTACAAATTTCGTATAACGGCGTCATTTATACCGAGCTTCCTGACAGCATGTGGTTTAAACTGAGAATGCACGGTCTTTTCAGCAAAAAAAATCCGGCACCACGCGTGTAGTAAATAAGGGCTTGACATATTCTACAGATGCGTTAAATCAAAGACTTAATTACTGAAAAATCAGGGATTATAAATTTCGGGAGGAGTTTAACATGAAAAAATTATTGGCTGTTTTTCTTTTTGTTTTAACGGGTATGGCTTTTATGCCTGTTGCCAACGCGGCAATTTGCGATGAAGATGAATGGAAATTTGAACCGACGTTAGGCCCGAGTATCGGTATAAGGGGGTATCCTCATCAGTTCGCCATGAATTTTAAGATTGGAAAAGAAATGATGGGAGCCAATCTTACTATGGCAGTCGGCTCGGGTACTTTTATGATAAGGCCTGCGTTTGTTGTAGATGTTCCGTTTTATCTGACTTTGGCTGAAGACGAGGATTTTTCAATAGGTCCAACTGCTGACGTAGGCCCAACATTTAGCGTAAGAGGTATTAAAGCTGTTACATTTATCGACTTGGGATTCGGTGCCAGGACTACTTATCAGTTTACAGACAACTTTGGTGTTGTAGCGGAATTAATACACTTCACGATGAGCTTTGTGGGATGGGCAAGCGGAGCCGGTGTAAACGGAGGTTTTGCCATGAGTTATGATATGAAATTCGGCGTGTTTTTGACTTTCTAAGCCGCAGTTAAAAGCAAATTATTTATTTATAAAAACCTCCGGTTCATTTATTCCGAAACCGGAGGTTTTTTTATAAAACAGCTATGTAAAACCTTAACTATTATGTTATATAAGCAGTGTTTCGGCACTTTTTTTAATATTGGGGTAACGATGGATTATATACCTTCTGAAATCGAGAAAAAATGGCAGAAAACCTGGGATAAAAACAAAACATTTAAAGCGTCAGAAGAACCGTCCGGAAAAAAATATTATTGCCTTGAAATGTTTCCGTATCCGTCGGGCAAACTGCATATGGGTCATGTAAGAAATTATTCTATCGGCGATATAATCTCACGTTACAAGCGTATGCGGGGATATAATGTGCTGCATCCCATAGGTTGGGATTCATTCGGACTGCCCGCGGAAAATGCCGCGATCAAGCACGGCGTTCACCCCGCCGGCTGGACGTGGAAAAATATAGAGGAAATGAGAAGGCAGCTAAAGACCCTGGGATTAAGTTATGACTGGGACAGGGAGATTGCAACCTGCCACCCGGACTACTATAGATGGGAACAGCTTTTCTTTATTAAAATGTTTGATAAGGGGCTTGTATATAAAAAAAGCAGCACTGTAAACTGGTGCGCCGACTGTAACACGGTCCTTGCTAATGAACAGGTTGTGGACGGGAAATGCTGGAGATGCTCGAACGTGGTTACAAGCAAGGAACTTGAACAATGGTTCTTCAGGATAACCGAATACGCGCAGGAACTTCTGGACGGTTGCGAAAAACTTACCGGATGGCCTGAGCGCGTAACAACCATGCAGAAAAACTGGATAGGGCGCTCAACGGGCGTTGAGGTCAGGTTTCCGGTTGACGGTACTAAAGACGGTTTTATCGAAATCTATACAACAAGGCCAGACACGATTTTCGGTGTGACCTTTATGAGTATTGCCCCGGAACACCCCATGGTTAGGGAATTATGCAAAGGTAAAAAGCAGGAAAAAGAGGTACTGGAATTTGTTCAACGGATGAGAAGAACAAGCAAAATTGAGAGAACAGCCGAGGGCGGAGTTAAAGAAGGTGTTTTTACAGGGGCGTACGCGATCAATCCCCTGAATAATGAAAAGGTACCTGTATACGTGGCGAATTTTGTTTTACTTGATTACGGTACAGGCGCCGTAATGGCAGTACCCGCGCACGACACAAGAGATTTTGATTTTGCGAAAAAATACTCCATACCGGTTAAAAGAGTTATTTATAAAGATAGTCCTGACGAACCACTGGAACAGGCGTATACCGAACCGGGCACAATGATAAACTCCGGTAACTTTAACAATATGAACAGCGACAATGCTATTGACGCAATCAGTGATTTTATTGAAAGCAATGCTCTCGGTAAAAAAACAGTCAATTACAGGCTGAAAGACTGGGGGATCAGCAGGCAGAGATACTGGGGCTGCCCCATACCGGTTATTTATTGCGATAAGTGCGGTATTGTCACCGTACCTGAAGAGAAATTGCCTGTTTTGCTGCCCGAAGACGCAAGACTGGAGGTTATAGGAGATAACCCGCTTTCAAAAATTGAAAGTTTTGTTAATACCAAATGCCATAAATGCGGAGGAAACGCGAAACGCGAGACGGAAACCATGGACACTTTTGTCGAGTCGTCCTGGTATTACGCCCGCTACGCGTGTCCTGATGACAATGTTAACGGACTCGACAAAAAGCGTACCGACTACTGGCTTCCGGTTGACCAGTATATCGGCGGTATTGAGCACGCTGTCATGCATCTTCTTTACGTAAGATTTTTTCACAAGGTATTAAGGGATTTGGGCTATCTTTCCGGTAATGAACCGGCGCAAAACCTTCTTACCCAGGGTATGGTCGTCAAAGACGGTTTCAAAATGAGCAAATCAAAAGGCAATACGGTAGATCCCGACTACATCATTGACAGGTACGGCTCCGATACAGCAAGGTTGTTTTCGTTATTCGCGGCTCCGCCTGAAAGGGATCTTGACTGGAACGACAAGGGCGTAGAGGGCTGTTACAGGTTTTTATCCAGGGTCTGGCGCTTTGTTGACGCGAACAGGGATATACTCAATAAAAAATATCCACCGGTCAAGGGAAACGAACATAAACTGAGGGACCTGCGCAGTCTTGCGTACAAGACCCTTGAGAAAGTAACCGCTGATATAGAGGTGTTTCATTTCAATACCGCGGTCGCCGCGATGATGGAACTTACCAACGAGATCTACAGGGTGGAAACAGCCTCGTTGGGTGATACGGAAAAAGCGGTTTTATGTGAAGTAACGGAACTACTCATGCTTATGCTTGCCCCTTATTCCCCGCATATATGCTCCGAACTCTGGGAACTGCTTGAAAAAGGCCGGGATATTTCGTGTGCGCTATGGCCGGAAGTAATCAGGGAAGCCATTATTGAGGATACTGTTACCGTTGTTGTCCAGGTAAACGGAAAATTAAGGTCAAAACTGGTCGTCGGTATTGATACCGATGAACAGGCAATAAGGGAACTGGCTTTCAATGACGCTAACGTAAGGAAATTTACCGCAAACAGCCAGGTAAAAAAGGTAATATATGTCAAGAACAGGCTTCTCAACATTGTTGTCTAGCGTATTAATATCCGCTTCTCTTTACGTTTTTTCCTGCGGATACGGCTTCACCTCCCTTAAAAACCGCTGGGAAAAAGAAGGCGTAAATACGGTTTCCGTACCCGTATTCAAAAACAACACGATAGAAGGCGGTGCGGAAGTATTTTTCACGAATTCCCTCAGGCAGCACATGGAATCAAGAAGCGGAAAACTGACACTGGTAAGGGCTAACGCTGACGCTTACATAGACGGAAAAGTGGAGAACATAACACTGACAAGAGGCAGTGTTAAATTCGGTACCGCCGAAACAGAGGCCCAGGGCGGCCTTGCCTCTAAACGCATGTTGGCGCAAACCTACGTTATAAAGGCCAGGGTTCTGGTAAAAATGATAAGAAACAGGGATAAAAAGATATTATGGTCCGACTCGTTCGTTCAATCAAGAAGCATGGAAAGCGGCTCTTACACGGATGAAAGGAAAAGCACGAATGTGTTTATAAAGGAAAGCTCTAAAAAGGAATCCCTGCGCGAACTTGCCGATACAATGATGCAGTTCGCGGTGGATTCGCTTCTGGAGGAATTCTGATGGCGTTACCGGAAAAAAAGCCTCTTGAACTCCTGAAAGATCTTAAAGCCGCAAGCGGTTCTGCCGACGGGGTATCAAAGCTGTTCCCGGTATACCTTGTATACGGAGAAGAAATTTTTATAAGCGAAAGGGTCACGCAGAGGTTAAAACATATTGTGACTAAGGCGTCAGGCGTAGTGGAACGGGTTATTTTCGGTAATATCAATATTGACGACTGGCTTACAGGGCTGTTCGATATACCCATGTTCGGGAGCCTTAAGCTTGTTATAGCGTCTGACTTTTCCGATCTTAAGGCCGACGAAATTGAAAAACTCCTGGAATATGTAAAATCGCCATCACCTGACGTAATATTGCTTTTAACGGGTTCTTCGCTTGATAAAAGGAAAAAGAATTCATCAAAACTGCTGGAACACTCCCTGAGTTGCAACGCCAGGCATCCATATGATAATGAGCTTGGCCTGTGGATAAAGGGATTTACGGCGGAAAAGGGAAAAAGCATCGATACCGCGGCTGTTGAATTTTTAAAGGCCAGGTACGGCAATAATCTTGCGATACTGGAAAAGGAAATCGAAAAGCTCAGCCTCTTTACAGGCGAAAAGCAGCTCATTGAAAGTAAAGACGCGGAATTCATGAGTTCCGGACTTACAGGTTGCAGTATATTTGATCTTTTTCCGGTCATAGCCGAAAAAAACAAAAAACAGGCGGGAAGTATATTATATAAACTGCTTTATAACGGTGAAAATCATCTTTCGCTGCTTGCCCTTATAACCGGGAGAATAAAAAAACTCCTGATTGGAACGGATTTGGCAGATTCAGCGAATATAACCGATTCAGAGCTTGCCGAAAAAACCGGTATTCCGCAGTTTTTTCTCTCCGGTTTCAAAAGGGAATTAAGACAGTACAAAAGGACTGAACTCAAATCCATGTACAAAACATGCATGGAAACCGATGCAAGGCTTAAAAGTTCAAGATTAAATAAAGACGATATTTTGCTGAAAGGACTGCTCAGTCTTACAGATCATAAATAACCGGGGGATATTTTATGTGCGGTATTATCGGTATAATCGGAAAGGAAAACATCAGTAACTCCGTTAAGCTCGGATTACAGGCCGTGCAGCACAGGGGACAGGATGCCGCCGGTATAGGGGTAGTGAATGAAAACTGTTTCTTTGTGCATAAGGATCCAGGTTACGTTGTTCAGGCCCTGGAGGGTGTAGACGTAAAAGGGCCGGGTGTCGCGATAGGCCATGTAAGATATCCGACAGCGGGAATGGGAGCGCATATAAGGGAAGACGCCCAGCCGTTTTTCTGCAGACAGCCGGGAGTCGTAATGGTCCATAACGGCAATCTTACAAACTGCAGCGAGCTTAAAAAATATCTGGGCGACCAGTCTATATATCTTTCGACGGGCTGTGATTTGGAACCGTTATTGTACATATTTTGCGACAAACTGATGAAAATAAGATCTACAAATCACGGTATTGATGATGTTGTCGCGGCACTTAAGGAAACATATAAGCTGATACGGGGAGCTTTTACGATTGTTGCCGGACTCGTTATCAGGGGAAAACCCACGATGTTTTGCGCAAGGGACCCCTACGGAATAAGGCCCGCGGTGTGGGGCAGGACAAAAGACGGGTACGTATGCGCGAGTGAAAGCGTAAGCATCGATATACTTGATTCCGAGCATAAAGGCGATGTAGGGGCGGGCGAAGTAATGTTTTTCAGGGAAGACGAAGAACCGAAATCTTATTTGATAGATAAAAAAGGGATCGCGCCGTGCGTTTTTGAAAGCATATACTTTGCAAGGCCCGATTCCATCATTAATAACAATTCCGTTTATAAAACAAGGCTTGAACTCGGTAAAAAACTCGGCCAGGAGATATTATCGAAAAATATCAATGTTGATATAGTTTCTCCGGTGCCCGATACTTCGATACCTGCCGCGTTGTCAATAGCGGATACAATCGGAAAACCCTATGCCGAGTGCTTTATAAAAAACAGGTACAGTGCCAGGACTTTTATAATGCCCACGCAAGTCTGCAGGGAAAACGCGGTCAGGCTTAAGCTCAACCCCATAGTTTCGCAGATAGAAGGCAAAAAATTATTGCTTGTTGACGACAGTATAGTAAGGGGAACAACTTTAAAAAGGGTTGTCTCCCTGCTGAAAACAAGAGGAAAGGCAAAGGAAGTTCATCTCGCGATACACTGTCCTCCTGTACTTAATCCCTGCTTTTACGGCATTGACATGTCAATCAGGGAAGACCTTGTGGCATACAGGGAAACATTGAAACTGGGCATTGATACAACCTCACCCTGCCTTGATGAGCAGCGGCGGATGGAAAAACAGATTGCGGTCTGTCTGGGGGCCGATTCACTTACGTATCTTTCAATAGACGGTCTTAACAGTGTGGCTGGCAGGGACAAATGCGCGGCCTGTTTTGACGGAAAGTATCCCGTGCAGCTTTCAGACACCCTGATTGAAGAAATGAGAAACGGAAGAAAAGGCATCAGTTGCGCGTGCACGACTTCATGATTTTAAAGGATTAATTTATGAATAATAAGAGACTCATTGATACTTTTTGCGAACTTGTAAGAATCCCGAGCGAGTCCCCGGACGACAGGGAATTTATTATTTATCTTGAAAAACTATTCGGGGGACTTGGCGGCAAAACGGCCGTTGACGATTTCGGGAACCTTATTGTCAGGTTTAACGCGAAAAATTCCAAAAGCAGGGAACCGGTACTGTTTTGCGCGCACGCGGATACCGTAAAACCCGGCATAGGTATTGAGCCTGTAATCGACGGTGAATTTATTAAATCAAAGGGTGATACCATACTCGGCGCCGATGACAAGGCGGGAATTGCCGTGATCATTGAAATGCTGAGAACGGTGAAAAAAAATCCTCCCATTGAGGTGCTTATTACAAGATGCGAGGAAATAGGGACCCTAGGAGTCCGCAGCGTTGATCATAACATGCTGAAATCCAAAAAAGGCTATGTGCTGGACAGTGATTCCATTGAAGGTGTTGTAACAGGGGGACCCACGATAATTCATTTTAACGTTCATTATCAGGGAAAATCGGCGCATGCGGGTATGGCGCCTGAAAAGGGAATATCGGCAATTCAGGCTGCGGCCTATTCGATATCCAAAATGAAACTCGGACGAATTGATGATGAAACCACGGCAAACGTGGGTAAAATTGAAGGCGGAGTTATAAGGAACGGAATTCCCGAGAACACCATGCTGCTCGCGGAATGCAGGAGCCTCAATCATGATAAATGCTCCGGACTTGCCCATGAAATGAAAAAAATTTTTGAAGAAGGAGCTCAAAAATACGGAGCCAGGGTATCAATCGAACAAGAAACGGAAATCAGGGCTTTTATGATATCCGAAACTCTTCCGATCGTGTCAGAGGTCATTAACGCGCTTAAAAAACGTAATATAAAGCCAAAAACATATCCCATTAC
>JAFGOL010000246.1 GCA_016926495.1 Oligoflexia bacterium | reverse complement strand
TGGAAGCATAAGAATTATTATAGAAAAAGGGTACAGAAATTAATAAAAGAATACGGCAGTAAAATATCAATTCAATTTCCCAGGGAAGGAAGTAATGATTGGATTAGAGATGGACACGGATATCTTACAACAATAAAAATTAATTAGCTCCATCACTAAAAGAATTCTTTTTCCCAGAAGACCATTGTGTTCGTAGATTCCCTGGAATCTGTTCCGGAAATAAAAGTGTTATAGGCGACTTCCGTTGTAATGCCGGTTTTTTTAAAGCCTAATCTGCTGAATAGAGGATCAAGAGATTTATAATTATCCGGTTTTAATTTATGATCGTCTTGCCTGACAACAGTCATCATGTTTGCCTTTTTATAGCCTGATTTCAGCGCGTGCCTGTCCACCTCGGCAGCCAGGTTCAGATTAAGTTCCTTTCTGTAATCAGGCAAAATTATAATTTCCCCGTAATAGAAATAGTCCTTGGGTTTTTTATTATCAGCCAGATATTTTGCCCGCGCGTCTCCCAGGAAATCAACCATTGCCGCAAAAGGACAGGCAGTTAACATGCCGACAAGGCTGTTTTTTTCATTACGTAAAGTAATGAAAATCGCATCCGGGTTACCAGAGTATAACTGCAAATATTCCCTTTCATATTCCAAAGTTCCGTCATACAGGTAAGGAAATTTCGCGAACTCATGTATTCTTAGTGCGGCAATTTCGTCAATTACATTATTTATTTGATCTCCAATCAGGACCTGCTTCTTAATCATGTTTATCTCCAAATTTTATCTTCCCAGAGTTTTGTCAAAAAAACTTTCCACGGTATAAGTTCAACAGAAATATTGCCGGCCAGAGAGATTTTTCTGCTTTGTGGGATATTGCATACAATAATGTTTTTGCGGGTCTTGTATTCTTCCGTAAAACTTTTTATGCCTTTTAAATCGCCTGCCTTAATGTTATCTGAAATATTAACATCTATTGTGGTATCATAATTTCCTATAACAAAATCCACTTCCAGCCCAGTCTTGGTCCTCCAGTAACTTATCCTGAAATCCTTTTCAAAGTAATCGTTGAAGGCGAAAAGCTCCATCAATATAAAATGCTCAAAGGTTTTTCCGGCAGCCTGTCCTTTCAGTTGCTCTATCCTGTTTCCGGCCAGAAGATTCACAACCCCGGTGTCAAAATAGTAAAATTTAGGGGCAGAAACAATATCCTTCCGTTTTTTGCTTTTTGCGAAAGGATAAACGAGGTACCCGATGTTGGTATCCTCAAGTATCTGAAAATACTCCTTCACGGTTTTATTATCAACTCCGCAATCACTTGCCACATTTGAATACACCAGAAGTTCCCCGTTGGTAAAAGCAGCGGCGTCAACAAAACGGGCAAAAGCGGGTAAATTCCTCGTAAGGCCCTCTGCCCTTATTTCCTCATTAAGATAATCAAGAACATACGCTTTTAATGATTTTTTGTAATTCGAGCTTAAATAATGTGAAGGCAGCATTCCGTTATTAAATGCCTTTAAAATATCAAAATCCGGAATTTCCGCAAAAGTCAGGGGATGCATTATATAACGCCATGCCCTGCCACCCAGCAAATTGGCACTGCCTTTTTTTAGTTTCCTTGCGCTTGAACCGCACAGAACAAACTGCAATCCGTAATTCTCAATAAGAAGCTGTACCTCATTCAATAAATCGGGAATACGCTGAACTTCATCAATAATAACAGGCTTTTTCAGCAGTTTTTCGCCGGATGCCAGTATCTCCTCCCTTAATATTGACGGCTTTTTTGATATCCTGAAAAAAAGATCCGTATCAAGAAGATCATAGTACAAACTGTCCCTGAACCTGCTCTTAAGGTAGGTTGATTTTCCGGTTTTCCTGGCACCCCATAAAAACGCGGACTGGCCGGGCGGAAGGTCAATATTCAGCGCTCTCCTGTAATTTACCATATTGGAACTCATTCCAAAATAGTATTATTATTTTGGAGTTTAGTCAACAAAATTATTTTTAGAACGGCGCATTGTAGGTGGTATCCATGATGGCCTTTACGTAGTCGTAGTCGTCGATTACATCGTAAAAATCTACCTTGGACTTTTTAAGTATATACAGCGTCTGGGGGCGGTCTATGAGTCCCTGTATATCGAGACCTTCAAGATCTATGAACTGTTTCTTTGACGCCTTTTTCTCCATGACCGTTTTTGAAGACGATTTCTTCCTTACCGTCCTTTTCTGCTGCGCGTCCAGGGTGCCGGCGCCAAGACACAGGGATATAAAAAATACCATTAAATATTTCATCCGGTCTTCTCCTTTTTACTGATCTTTGCCTGCAAATCCCGCAAATAAATGTAGACCCTGTGCGTGTTGTCTATCTGGTCGCCCTTAAGCAGTATGAACCTGTTATACATTGCCTCGGCCCTTGAATAATCCGAAATATAGTCGGCAAGCAGTATGCCGTAATTGAAATACACCTCTGCATAAGAGGGATCGTAAAGCATGGCCTGTTCATACGCCTTTGCCGCCTTTTCGAACAGCTTGAGCTTTACAAATACTATTGCCAGGTTGTTCCAGCCCTCCACAAGACGGGGATTCAGTCTCAACGCCGTTTTGAACTCGTTCATCGCTCCTTCGAAATCACCGGCGTCAAGGTAATACTTGCCGAGGTTAAGACATGTGTACGAGTCCGAAGGCGAATTGTTTTTCGCTTTTTTCAGAAGATCATGCGCCTCGTTTTTATCGCCCAGCGCAAGGGCTATAATTCCGAGGTTGGTATATACCTCTCCGCTCTGATCGCCGGCCTCAATGGCCTTAAGGTATATCAGCCTTGCGAGTTCCAGCTTTTTTTCAAGATAGTAAATATTGCCCAGGGTGACATACGCCGACGTAAACTTAGCGTTCTTTCTGATAATGCCCATACAGATGTCCCTTGCCCGGTCAAACATGCTCATTCTGGCGTATATATTCGCCAAATCATTGAGAAGGACGTTATTACCCGGAAGGATGGCGTTTGATTTTTTCGCTATCGTAAGGGCATAGTCAAGGTTACCCTTTCTTAAATACGTTTTTATCAGCAGCGAATACGCCTCGGTGAATTCCCTTCTGTACCTGACGGCCTTCCTCAGGCACGCATTAGCTTCATCATAATTCCTGTGATAAAGGTAAAGCCTTCCCAGGTTAAACCACAGGTCCGGGTTTTGCGTGTCAAGATCAGCCGCCTCCCTGAAATAATGCTCGGCCCTGGCGTAATCGTCTTCACTGTTGAACGAACTGTTCTGGTAAGAATCCGCGTACTTCATTGCCCTTTCGTAATACTCGCTGGAACTGAGCTTTTCCCTTACCGCCGTTTTTTTCTGGCCCGTGCTGCAGGCCGCAACCGCCAATACGAGAGCAACGAATACTTTTAAATTAAACCTTTTCATCGTCCGACAAACCCCGTGTCCCTTATGTCCATGGAAGGACTGACAAGACTTAACTCGTCTTTCTGCACCGCGTACTGGTCCGGCTTAAGCATCGCCATGCGCTGTCTTGCCATTCTTGTCCAGTCATTGACCACCTTGAGGCGGGCTGACTCGGCTATTGCCTTTTCGTAATATTCAATGGCCTTGTCCTCGTAAGGAATTGCCTGCATCTGGAGCTGGCTTGAATATTCCTGCTTTAGCTCTTCGGTGTCAAGCTCCCTGGGCACCGGCGCGTCGTATAGAAAATCAGCGAACCCCTGGAAAGCGTATCCTATCCTGTAAAGGGAAGCGACAGACCACTCGGGCGATCCCAGTTTCACGACTTCAAGAAATTCCTCCGCGATCTGCTTCAAAAGCTTTTCCTTTTTTTCGTATATCCTTTTCATATTTTTTACCGACGTGCTCTTAATTTTTACCGAGTCATAAACAGCGACTACGCTTTCAACGATCCTGTACCTTGCCTCGGCGGCATAGTGTCCGGATATTCCCTCCGGGCTTCCGGAACCCTTGTAATAGGACCAGGCCTTTTTGTATTCATTCAAAGCCTGCGTCTTTTTTCTGTTTTTATCGAAAAGATGCCCCCTCGAAATAAAACACTCCATGACACCGTCCATGTCCCTGGTATTGTTGGTGATGTACATGGAGTATATCTGGAGCGCCTTCTTGTCATTGCCGTTCCTTTCATAAAGCTTGGCGGCCTGCAAAAGGGAGATGGACTTCTCTCCCTGGTCCTTAACCCTGTTATGGTACTGGATAAGATTTTCCGCGGCCTTGTTAAACTGGTTGTTGGCACGCCTCAGCCTGGCGGCGTTGTAATAGGAATCGGTCGCAACGCTGGATGAAGGATATTTTCCGGTTATTGATTCGTATTTATCAGCGGCTCCGTTAAAATCGAGCTGCTGCTCGTAATTGACCGCGATCCTGTACGCGGCGTTTGCCGCGTGCCTCGTCTTGGGATACTTGGTGAGCATGCTCTGGTATGAATTGATCGCCTTGTCCACCTTGCCGAGCTTTTCGTAGATCAATCCGGAGTTATAAAGAGCCGCGTCGCTGTAGCTGGACTTGGGATACTGCTCCGAAAGCTTGATATACTCTGTGGCGGCTTCATCAAGCTTGTTTTCCGCCTCCAGCTTCTGGGCGCTTTTAAACAGAGAGCCTGTCAGAAGCCCTTTTATTTCCGAAACGTCCTTGCCGCTTTCCGCGAGGCTGCCGGAAGCCAGAAGCTTCTTACTCCATTCCTCAACCATGTTATATTTGCCTTCGTAGTTGTACGAGGCGATAATATTTTTTGTGGCATCCACCGCTATCTTTTCCGTGGGATATTTGGATATTATCCTCAGATACTGCTCCCTTGCCTTTTCCAGATTGCTGTTCCTGAAAAAAACCTCAGCCATTATATACCATACAAGGGGCAGCTTTTTGCCCTTGGGATTATATTTCTCGTAGTCCAGGCACGCGTTGACAAGACCGTTTTCAGTGTCTGAGAGTTTGCTTCCGGCCCTGACCCTGCCTTCATTATCCAGAAGGGGTTCGAGTTTTTCCGATAGATACCTCTTGTTGCCCGCCTTGAGC
>JAFGOL010000245.1 GCA_016926495.1 Oligoflexia bacterium | reverse complement strand
GTGCTTCAACAACAAACCGTAATTTTAACGGCAGGATGGGCAAGGGCGGGATGGTACACCTCATGAGTCCTGCAACAGCGGCTGCCACTGCGATAGCAGGCCATATTACCAATTCGGTACTTTTCAAAGGATAAAGGAGGATGATGATGAAAAATTTCAGCGGCAGGGCCCTTTTCCTGGACAGGTCGGACATCAATACTGATGAGATCATCCCGGCTAAATATCTTACCGAAAGTACCAAGGAGGCCCTTAAACCCTATCTCCTGGAGGACCTGAATCTCGAAGGGTTTTCCGCTCCCGGGGATATCTCCGGGATTTCAGTTATTGTGACGCGGGAAAATTTTGGATGCGGTTCCTCGCGTGAGCACGCGCCATGGGCACTGGAAATGAACGGTATTAACCTGGTGATTGCTCAAAGCTTTGCCCGTATATTCAGGCAAAACATGTTCAATTGCGGCATGATGGCGGTTGAACTTCCCCCTGAAACCATCGGCAGACTCTTTACCGCGTTTAAGGGTAAAGAAACAACTGTAACCACGGATTTTGATAAGGGGACGCTGCATTTCGTTTCAGGGGAACATGAAGAAACAGTAACTTTTTCCATATCCGAGTTTGACCGTTCTCTGGTCCGGTCAGGCGGATGGATTGAATATGCTGACGGGCGGTACTGATCAATAGAGCTTTTTAATGTTTTTACTTTTTGTGAGGTCACCCGAGACCTGGAAGGGGATATAGTACCAGTTCCCCTTGAGGTACTTGTTGTAGCCTGACGCGGCCACCAGCGGGCGGGCAATATCCTGTATAAAATACTTGGAAAATTCCATGTTAATATACAGAGGATTCGCTATAAGATTTTCGTTAAAAGAACCTTTGACATTAAACCGTATATTCTGTGAATTAAAAATAAAGGAATTCACAATATAATTTGTCCCCTTTATGTCCAGGTTCCCGTAGATCTTGTTAAATTCCAGGTCGATCAGTTTATATTTCAGTTCTGAAAGCCAGACTCCGAGACCGTTCTGTATGCCCGTATCCGACAGTTTCCCCTTGTCCATGTTGAATTCAGCATTGCCGTGAATGGTGTCATATATCTTTTCAGTAAGAAGAAGACGAATATTTGCCTTTCCTTCGGCAACCCCGTAAAACCTGTTTTTGAACCGGCTGTCTGCAAAAAGTTCGTGCACCTTGATGCCGCTAAAGGTGAGGGCCGTTTGGGCTGTTACCGGTTTTACCGATGTGTCGATTACCGCATTTCCTTTTACTTCGCCGTCCATGAAACCGGTATTAAAATTATTTATGGTGAGTTCAGAATTTGAAAGGCTGTAATTTACCTGGAGCTGTGAAAAGAGGTATTTATTGTACTTTAATTTTTTTATTGTCACCCTGCCGGTTACATCAACAGGAAAGTAGAGGTTCAGGTCCGCATAGGGGTTTTCATTTTCTTTTAAGTGAAAGTTGAACTCTTCTGTCTCAACATTGCAAAAGATGCGGTCCAGTGATTTATCAGTTGAAGCAATTGAAACAGAGCAGGGATGTCCGTATATGGTCGCTTCGATGTCGCTTTTTTTAAATATGTTATCTTTAATCGTGATCGTGGTGTTGATTCCTGAAACCATCTTGCCCCTGTAATCATAGCCTGCATTAATGAGCCTGGCTTCTGTATTAAAGATTCCCTCGTGATACGAGAGGTCGCCGATCATTTTCCCGAATAATTTTTTTGGGAGAAAATCAAGCATGGGCATGACGTCCGTGACGTGAGCGTCAATATTGCGTGCATCGAACTTTACCCTCGTACCCTTAAAGGAAAACTGTAAAAAATTGAACCAGAGTGTTGAATTTTCGATCTTGCCCTTTGTGTTGGCAATGAGTATGGTCCTGTTTTCGATACTGACCCTGCAGAAACCGTCAGCGAACAGGATGTTTGGTGAATTGGTAAGTGTTGACGAAGCTTTAACAAACCCTTCAACAGCCCGCTTTGATATTTTAAGTTCGGTTATTGTGCCGGTTATGAGGTGATAGGCCAGGGGGCCGCTTTTTTTCCACTGATATACCCAGAGAAGTGAGGCTTTGTCCAGTTCAACATTCCCCGTAATGAGAAATTCTTTTGCTTTTGTATGAACCAGCAGCTCCGGGTACATGGTCCCCCTTTTTTCCGGAAGCTGTAATTTACTTTCAGAGATCTCTATTGTGCCTGATTTATCAAAGTAAAGACGTCCGTTAAAATAATAGACACCTTCGAGGGGCCTTAGTTTTTCAGGGGCATTTTTTAATTCAAGAGCGGCATTATCAAGTTTTATGTTTCTGATTGATGTGGCTACTGCGGATTCGCCGTTTCCTTTTGTCAGTTCTTCCACGAGTTTTTGTATATTGGTCTTGCCTGTTTCGTCAAAGGCTATGGTGAATTTAAAATTTTCAAGAAAGATGAAGCTGAACTTGAGCCTTTTGTCCAGAAGGTCCAGAAGGGAAAAGCGGAGATATATCTTTTCAGCACGTGCGAAAACAGGCTTTGTTCCCGGAGTGATCTCTTTACCCTCTTCTTCGTGATCGTATATGATGATGTTTTCAAGAACAACTCCCTTGAGGCTGTAACTTATTGAGCCGATTGAGAGTTCCCGGTTGATGATCTGGCGGGCCTGTTCAATAGCCATTGACTTGAATGTTTCTTTTGGGAAGAAATATACAAAAAGTCCTGCGGCCATGACTGCGATCATGAAAAATGACAGGATCAGGAGTGCTATGTATTTAAATATTTTTGTCTTTGTTAGCTTCACGTTTTCTTTCCATGGCTGACTTTTTTCTGTAGAAAAAGGCTGATTTTTCGAGCTCCTCAAGATCAGTGCAAATTATCTTTCCTTCGTCAAGTCTAATATTTTTATCTTCCAGGAGCTGTACCATCATGATATCACCTTTTTCAGGCGGTAGGCCAACCATGTTTATGAGTTCCTTTGTTC
>JAFGOL010000039.1 GCA_016926495.1 Oligoflexia bacterium | reverse complement strand
GTCTGAACCTTGAAATATCTGTCCTGAAAAACAGGTATCAGCCGGATATGATACTCGGAATTACAACTGAAGCTATCAGAAAGGCAAAAAACGGACAAAAAGTAATAGAGGAGATCAAGGAAAAAACAGGGATAGGGTTTAAGATAATATCAGGACACGAGGAAGCCGTTTTTACGTTTAACGCAGTAAAAAACCTTATAAACAGCGAACATGCCATTGTAGCGGATATAGGCGGCGGAAGCTCGGAACTCGTAACTACGAATAACGGCAATATTATTAAAACGGAAAGCATCCCCATAGGGGCCGTAAAGATTCAGGAAAATTTCGATCTCTTCACAAAGGGAAATGTAAACATAGAAGAGGCTGCCGAATTTATAACCGCCTGGTTTAATCATCTTCCCCGTAAAACCGGTCTTTTAATATTATGCGGAGGGACGGCAACCACAATAGGCTCCCTTCTCAGGCAACAGCAAACTTACAGGCCCGCGGAAATTGAAGGAATGCAGATAGATATCGGCGAATTCAATTCCGTGCTGAACAGGTTGCTGTGTTCAAAACCCGAAGAAATAATAACATTAATCCCGGATGTTAAAAGGACCGACATCATAACCGCCGGTGTAACAATAACAAAGACGCTGATAGACATTGTAAACCCGGTCAAAATAACAGTAAGCACGCTGGGTCCCAGGCACGGATACCTGAAGGAGTTTTTTGATTTTACATGGATCAAATATTGCTGATACCCACCCAATTCGAGGCTTCTTTTATTAAAACACCCGGCTGTGTTATTCCCGGGGGAAACATTCATGTTTCGGGGATAGGCAAAAAAACGGCCTCCACGCTGCTGAAAATTATTGAAAACAAAAGGACATTGACGGATATCCTGCTGGCGGGATTCGCCGGAAGCCTGGCGGAAAAATTTAAAATAGGCGACACCTTTATCGTGGACAAGGTGTATTACAAGGGAAATTGCATCAGCATCCCGGAGCCCTCCCCACCGGCAAATATTGCCAAAGCCTCGCTGTTTACCGTTAAAAAACCCGTATTCGATGAAAAAACCAGAACAACACTGTCGGTTTTTGCCGACCTTGTGGATATGGAAAGTTACCATGTCGCAAAAATATGCGCAGAAAAAAACCTCAGACTTTCGGTAATAAGAACGGTATCCGACCAGTGCCGGAAAAGTATTATAAAATATTTCCGGGACCCGAACCAGGACTTGCCGCCGGAGATAAAGCAGGCAGGCAAAAATCTGGCCGAAACGGTAAAAATTATCTGGCAACTACTATGCGCGTATAAACAGTATTGAACATGGCCTTCAGAATACAAAAAACAGGCACGGCGAGGATCATACCGACTATGCCCATGAGATCGCTTCCTATAATTATAAGCACCACGACCAGCATGGGGTGTATGTTAATGATCTTGGAAAAAACCAGCGGTATAACAAAAATTATGTCTATAAGCTGTCCCAAAAGATAAATCGCGGAAACAACGCCGACCATAAGTCCCGATTTTGTATAAAAGTAAGCGACGGCAAGCCCGGGCAACGCTCCGATGAACGGACCTATATAAGGTACCAGGTTCAAAAGACCGGCAAAAACCGCCAGGAAAAGAGCGTACTTTACCCCGGCAATAAGTAAACCTATATATACAACAGCTCCCACGATAGCAGCCTCAAGAAGTCTGGCCTGTATAAAACCTCCCATCTGCCTGTTAATATCAAAAAGCAACTGCAGACCGGACTCAAAATAACGGTTCGGAAGTATCGCGAGTATCCACCTTTTAATCCTGCTCCCATCAAGCAGAAGAAAAAAAGTATAAAAAGGAACAAGAAGTATAAGCGACGCCAGGGAAGAAATTACGGCGGGAGTTGAAGTCAGGAGCGACCTGCTTAAACCTATTGCCGCACCCTGCAATTTTGAAGTAATATTCAGTTCCGCGAGGAATACGTACTTTTGGGAATACCTGGCCTCTATTTCCCCCAGTTTGGCAATAACCTGATGGAAAATATCAGGCATATCTGTCTGTAATGTGGAAAACTGCGTTACAAGTTTTGTATAGGAGTGCTGGGCAATAAAAAAGATTATACAAGACAAAATCAGGTACACGATAAGTATGGCAACGGCCCTGTTTATGCGGTGCCTTTCCATGATATTAATAACCGGATACAGAAGATACGTAGCAACCGCGGAGAGCAAAATGGGGCCGAGCATTCCCGAGACGGTAAAAATTACAACGACACATAAAATGGCGATAAGCACCAGAAACGAAAACCGGAAAAAGATCTCCCTCTCTATTTTATTTTTAAACATTGTCATTTCACAAACCCCTGCCTTGCAAGTTCCTCGTTGGTTTCAACCAGCCGCTGACCCAGGATTTGGGCTATCTTGAACGCAATCTTCATTCCTATAACGGGCTGGGTATCCATGATTTCAAGCAAATCGGGTTTGAAAAAACCGATAAGTGTAGCCGGTTCCAGTACCTTGGCCGAAGCGCTTCGCAGGGATTTATCGTCCACCAGGGCCAGTTCTCCGAAGAAATCGTTTTCCTCCAGTGTTGTAAGCAATACTGTGTCCTTTTTTTCCTTTTCGGTTTCTTCGTCAATCACGAGCTTTTCCGTCTGAATTCCGATCTTTCCCTTAACGATAATATACATACCGGCACCGGGCTGATGCTGGTTAAAAACGTATTCGCCCACGCCGTACTTTCTTATATGAACTATTTTATTTACTATGGAAAGCTGCCTTTGCGTAAGGCTTTCAAAAAGCACATTTCTTCTAAGCGCATCCCTGATTATACATTCATCATCACGCTTTTTAAACATCCCGGACGACCATAAAGATAACACCATAATTAAATCTCCAATATTTTTTCTTTTTTTATCCATCCTATGTACTGGTTGGCAAAATCAACCTTTATCCAGTCATCCGTGACGGACTCTACCCGTACGGACTCACCCTCCGGAATTTCCACAAGCACCGTAGCCTTGTCGTTGGGAGCGGCGGAGAGAGAAATTTTCTCTATAACAACACCGGAGCGACTTTTTTCCATATTATACCTGAAAAGAATCGCGACAATCACTACAAAAAAAACAATCGCAAAACTGCCCGATAAAAAAACACCCGTAGAAGAAAAAACACCCTTTTTAAACCTGTTGTAAAACCGGAATCCGGATAACACGGCAAAAACAAAAAATATAAAAGCCAGAAGGGCAAACTCATCCAGCGACAGGTAATCAACAACAAAAGAGAGATATCCGGTTCCTCGGGGGATACCCAGCCTTGCTTCGACCAGTTTAAGATTATGCAATATATCTCCGTTTCTGGGTTCAATCCTTGACGCTTTCAGAAAATACGCCCTTGCCCTGCCAAGTTCACCCAGCCTGTAATAACAGTTACCGATATTATAATATGCCGAAGATTCAGGCATTTCTTTTTTTTGCGCCAGCAAAGTGAACGACT
>JAFGOL010000244.1 GCA_016926495.1 Oligoflexia bacterium | reverse complement strand
CCATTACGGACAGGGGACTGCCTGTAAAACCAAGTACAACTCTTTTTCCTTTATACCTGTTCAGGCTCATTTACTGGTTCTTGTCAGACAGAAATTTTACAAAAACATTTGACATTGCCTGCGCTATTTTTTCCATGTCGTTAATATTTCTGCCTTCCTCCGAATATATCATCGCAAAAACTTTTTTTCCTATCATGGCCGGAACTATCGCTACAACTTCAGGGATCAGGTTGCCGAAATACGTAAAAAACTTCTTTGTAAGCTCGTTAATGACGGGCTTTCCATTATAAGATTTTTTCGAGTCGTAAACCTTTTTAAACATGCTGGGGAGTATTATCGGCATTTCGAAATCCTCGACCTTCCCTTCTACTTTGGGGCCAAACCCCGCTACTCCCACAAGATTCTCAAATTTTACGAAAAGAACTATAACACGCGTACATAACTTGCTCATCTCCATGACCACGGCGTTAAGCGCGGCTTCCACGCTTTTTGACTTGAGAATGCCCGACACCTGGACCTCCATACTGCTGACAAAGACCTCGTCAAAAAAGTCTACTCCCAGGTTATTTGTGCTTTTTTTTTTAGAGTCTTCCAGATTCAATACATCGCTGATCCTGACGTCTTCATATTTTTCCGAATATTCTTTCTGCGAATTTTCGCGAATAACGGTACCACTGCCGTCGGAATCCATCGCATCCATTATTTTATCTATGTCCATCAGTTCTTCGCCGGTATCAAAATAATCCTCCTGTTCCTTTTGTACCGGTGCCGGTTGTTCCCTGACAGCGGGTTCCGGTTTCGGCAGGGGTTTTTCCTCTATACGGACTGGTTCCGTACTTTGTGCTATCCGCCCGATTTGGTCCTGAAGTTCTTTTATCTTGTCCAGCAGGGGTTTTATTTCCGAGACACCGTCCTGTTCTTTCTGAACATTTTTTCCGGATGCCTGGTCGTTATCAACATAAATCTGTCCCTTGGCGGAATACGGAGGCATGTAGCCCGACTGCTGGTAATACTTGATTTTTTCAAGCTCGGCAATCTTGTCCATGGTGCGCTTTAACTCCATTTTTTCCTCAAGCTCTTCCTTCAGTTTGTTTATCTTTATCTCTTCCTCGTATTCCCTGAATTTGGATTTTATATCATCCAGCCTCTTGTTAAATTCGGATTCAAGCAACTCCTTCTGTTTTTCAAGAAGATTTTTTACATCGTCCGTATAAGCCACTCCCTCGTTTTTATCCTTTCCGGCCCACTTGTTAAGTATTTCCTCTTCGGCCATTTTATGCGTTTCGGCCGGCGTAACGGCTTCCACTATCCCCGAGTATTCCTTTACCTCTCCGACCTTTGTCGGAACGTCATCGTTGGATTTGGGGGCCGACGGCTCGGGCGGGGCCAAAGAGGGCTTGGCCGCCTTTTTTGAAGTTACGGGAAGCGGGGGCTTGGCTTGTTGAGGTGATTCCCTTTTTTCCCTTCCGGGCAAGGGAGGTTTTTCCCTGGTGAGACCCGGTCGTTCCGGAACGGGTTTATCCGGTTTGGCAGCGCCGGGCTGCACGGAAGAGCCGGGAAGCGGAGGTTTTTGCCCGTGCACGAATTTTTCAGAAATACCCAGGCCGAAATACCTGTTCAGAGCTCTTGCCAGATCACCGGCCTTTACTCCATAGGGTAAAATTCTCTTTCCGCTGAAAAAGGAAAGTTCGTTAATACAGTCATCCTGCGTGGGATCAACCATAGCGATATGTAATTCATTCTCGGTGGCTGAAAACGGCAATACGTGATGCTTCTTCACGAGTTCGGCCGGTATCTGTCCTATAACGGTCTGGGAAATATTGTTAAGGGCGGCAGTATCCACAACAGCCAGTTCAAGCTTGTTGGCAATTACCTTGATAACATCAGTCTCGCTTCCGTGGCCCAGGGCTAAAAGCCTTTCAACAAAAGAACTGCCCTGGTTAAACGCGGCAGCCTCGTTCAATGCTGATTCCCTGAAGATGCCTGCCTGAATGAGTATCTCCAACAGTTCTGTAATCAAGTATTTCTCCTTCCCTTGTGTATTGAATGCCCGTGCAGGTCATCGCAGGCCTCGCCAATCATTTCCGCCAGAGTGGGATGAGGGTAAATAACACTCGCCAAATCCTCCACACTGAGCCTGGTTGCCATCGCAATGGTAAAAGGCACAATCAGAAGATCGGCATTGCTCCCTGCAACAGTTGCACCCAATATTATACCATCATTATCAGATAATACCTTAATAAAACCTGTGGCAGTGTCAGAAACCAGTGCCCTGCCGTTCGCTCCGTACATAAACTTACCTGCCTTATAGTCAATTCCCTTCATTTTTGCTTCCTGTTCCGTGATACCCACCGAAGCCAGCTCGGGCACGGAGTACACGACCCTCGGGACTGCTTCAATATTGATGTTGCTCTGTTTTCCGGCAATATCCGCAACGACCCTGCACGCAACCGCGGACGCATAATGAGCGAGTTGGATCCCTCCTGTAACATCTCCCACGGCGTATACATCCGGATTTGTTGTCCTGAAATTACCGTCAACGGTTACCGCACCGCCTGCAGCCAGTTTTATTTTAGCTGCATCGCAGCATAAACCGTCAGTATCGGGTCTGCGGCCTACGGCGACAATACATTTGTCGGCACTAATCCTTTCACCGTTTGAAAGCTCAAGCAGCCCATTTTCGATCCTTTCAACCGACGTATCCTTGTAAATCCTGATCCCGTATTTTTTCAGGCTGGATTCCACAAGCCTGACCGCGTCACTGTCCTCTGTAGATAATATATCCTTTAGTTTTTCGATAACCGTTACTTCAACATTCAAAGCGTTTAAAATAAAAGCAAGCTCTATCCCTATAATGCCGCCGCCTATTATGGCTACCCTGCCGCCAAGATCGTGGTTTTCAAGCGCGTAAGTGCTGTCAACGGAGAACCCGGGAACATTCAACCCCGAAGGCATGATCGTTTTTGAGCCCGCAGCTATAACAGCGCGCTCAAAACCGATTGTTTCATCGCCGACCTTAGCCGAATTCTCAGAGACAAATGAAGCAGTTCCACGCACAAGTTTGATCTTCCATGACTTAAGCAGGGCTTCTATGCCCGTTGCCAGCTTTGCGACATTGGCGTTTTTATTCTGATAAACCGCCTGCGGATCGATGCTGAATCCTGATATGCTCAATCCCTGCCTGCCTTTCTTCACGGCATGCACGGATTCCGCGTACGAAAGCAGGTTTTTAGTCGGGATACATCCGCTGTTAAGGCATGTGCCTCCAACCCTGCCCGACTCCGCAAGAACAACGTCCATACCGTACTGGGCCGCCCTTATGGCCGCTACATATCCTGCAGGTCCGGAACCTATTAT
>JAFGOL010000005.1 GCA_016926495.1 Oligoflexia bacterium | reverse complement strand
TGTCAAGAAATATATAAAACTGCGGTCATAAAACAGGCAACTCCCGGGCGATTTTGCGCCCGCGGGTATGCTGGAAGTCGTTATTTAACAAAACAGCAAGTTAAAAACACTTCTCATGACACCAAACCCGCCGCAACAAACAGTCGGCCAGCAGCAAATTAATATAGATTAAAATATTTCCATTATCTTATCTATGGTTTTAAGCTATAATTGGAATTGTGGGGTGCTTTATAACCTGTCGGGAGGTATTTCTGTATGAGTTTTGACGCTATATACGAGGCCGCTGCCATAGGCTTTCAAAAGGGCGGTAATTTTATGTACGCTATAGGGGCAATAGGCGTTTTGGCGCTGGCTATAGCCATTCACAAGTTTTTAAAGCTGGAGTTTATAATGTCGGTTAACAGTCCCTCGTTCATGAAGCAGGTCATCAAGCTTGTATCAGCGAACAATATAGAAAGGGCGGTCAAGGTATGCAAGGTTAAAAGATCGGCGGCCCTGCCCCAGGTTATTGTGGCCGGTTTGCTCAGGAACGGAAAACCTCTGGAAGATATTCAGGGCGCCATGGATGAGGCGGCCTTAAAGGCAATACCCGAAGTTCAGTCAGGGATCAGTTATCTTGCCATGTTCGCGAATGTCGCCACCCTGCTGGGGCTGCTGGGTACCATAGCAGGCTTGATATCGGCGTTTAGCGCCGTGGCCGTAGCGGATCCTTCGCAAAAGCAGCAGCTTCTGGCTAAAGGTATATCGGAAGCCATGTATACAACCGCTTTTGGTCTTATAGTCGCTATTCCATGCATGATGATACACAGCTACCTTGCCAACAAGGCTACAAAGATCGTGGATGACATTGAGATGTTTTCAGTGGCCGTAGTGAACGTGTTGTCTGAACAGTACAGGACCGTAAGGCATAAAATAGCACCGGGCGTACCCGCGCCGCCCCCAAGTTCGGGAGGAATACCCAGGGGAGTTTAATTGTAATGATTTTTAACAAGCGCGGCAAAGGCATACCTGAAATGGGAGAACTTAACCTTGCCCCCATAATGAACCTTATGGTTACCCTTATTCCCATTTTACTGCTTTCAGCTTCCTTTTTTGAAATAGTTTTGCTCGATACCTCGCTGCCGGTTTTTAAGGACCAGGAGCAGCAGATGCAGGAAGAGGACCAGGAAAAACCCAGGCTCGGCCTTACGGTCGCTATAGCAGACGAGGGTTTTGTCGTAGGAGGGCAGGGCGGGCTTATGGAGATATCCCAGGGAAATAATATAATTTCCAAGCTGGGCAACGGGGATTTGGACTATACCACTCTTTCCGTAAAACTGTACGAGATAAAGCAGAGATTTCCGGATGAATGGTCTGTTATCATAGTTCCCGAGAAGACAACTCCCTTCGGAGATATTGTTCATACAATGGACGCGGTCAGGGAATTCGTTATTGTGGACGAGGCAGGCATGGCAATTAAAAAAATGATGTTTCCCAATGTCGTTATAGGCGGTGGGATACTTTGATAAGAAGAAAAAGAAGAATTAACCAGGTTGCGGCGCTTAATATTACTTCGATGATGGACATGTTCACTATTATACTTGTTTTTCTGCTTAAAAGTTTTGCCACAAGTTCGGCCAATGTCCAGGTTTCGCGGAACCTGAGCCTGCCGGAAAGCAGTTCCGAAAACCCTCCGGTTGAGCTTATCAGCATTATTGTGGATAAAAGTAATATAGTCGTGGACGGAAAAGTGGTTGCCGTTCATGATCAGGGTCAGCTTAAACAGGAAGATCTTGACGAGACCGGTTTTAAGATCGTGCCTGTATTTGACGCGCTTGTCGAACACGCCGAAAAGGCGAAATATATCGCCGAGCAGAATAAAAAGTTCGAGTTTGACGGAAAAATTCTGCTCCAGATGGACAAGGACCTGCCTTTCTCGATCTTACGGCAGGTAATGTACAGCGCGGGACAGGCTGAATACAGCGAGTTCAAATTTATCGCCATAAAGAAATAGGGATGGAATGGTAGTACAGAACGTTAAAATAGGATTGTTGCAGGACGGAAAGCTTCTGAGGGAATTTGTTATTGACGACACCCGGAATGTTACGGTCGGCTCGTCAATGGACAATACCATAACTGTTTTCGGCAGTGACGTGCCCCGTTCCATGACGCTGCTTGAGTATTCCCGCGGGGTTTACCATCTTAATGTACACGGAGGGTTGAGGGGCCGGCTGTTTGATGCCGGCAATATAACCACTCTCGATGATTCCGGGCGCGGGCAATATGAGCTTTCGGATAACGTGAGGGGAAGTATTGAAATAGGAAGAAACACGCTTTTATTCAAGGTGTATCCTTCAGAATCCGTTCCCCTTATGCTGCCGAAGGAATTCAGGGGGTCCATTGCCGAAAAGGTTGACCTTTCGTTTTTATTTATAGCCGTGGTCCTTTTCATAGCGTATTTTATGCTGATCTCCGCCTTTCAGAAGGTGATCCCCAGGGAAAAAGTTCATTTTGACGAAGTCCCGGAAAGGTTTGCGAGGCTGATACTGGATAAACCCATTGTTATAAAACAGAAAAAGAAGGAAGTCGTTAATCTGGACAAGCCGGAAAAGCCCGTAGTCAAGAACGCTGTTAAAACGGGCCGTAAGGAAAAGCAGAAAAAAGCCGACGTAAAACGGAATATAGGCGGGACCAAGCGCAAGGGCGGAGGCTCCATGATAACAAAGCAGAATGCTGCCGAGCTTGTAAGAACAGCAGGGATTATAGGTATTATAGGTTCTAAGGGAAGCAAAAAGGGAGCCGTGGCGAACCTGTTCGGGGAGAGGGATTTCGGCCAGAAGCTGAACAAGGCGCTGAAAGGTGTGGCGGGTTTGCACGCGGGCAAGACCCTTAACGAAGCCAGGATGAGGAGGGGCGCAGGCAGCGCCGAGGGCGTTGATATAGGCTCGCTTAAAACAACAACGGGCACAGGTGCCGTTGCTTTCGGCAGTTCCAACGTCTCTGCTGTAAACGTGTTGGGCAATCTCGGGGACAGTGATGTAACAGGAGAAGGCTCTATCAACCCTGCCGTGATTGCCAAAACGCTTGCCAGGCACGTGGGGGCGTTCCAGTATTGCTATAACAAGGCATTGAGAGGCAACCCGAGACTCAGCGGAGAACTCAAGATCAGGTTTACGATACTTCTTAACGGGAATGTCAGTACCGGTGATATCAGGTTTAGCGGGCCCGCGTCCAAAGACGGCAGTCTTACGTCATGTATTTACAGGACGTTCCTGAGAATTAAGTTTCCAAGTCCGAAAGGCGGCGAGGTTACCGTTAATTATCCTCTTAATTTTACGGCGCAGAACTGAGGTATGGATGCTGATTTATTTTTTGATGTTAACAATGTCGGTTTTTTCGGGTTACGCGGTAAAGGCAAAAACCCCGGAGCAACCTAAAGCCAAAATAAAGAACCTGGCGGGAAAGATATCCGGTGACGGACTAATTCACGATCTTTTCGGACAGGAACTGGAAAGGGAGCAAAGGAAGCTGCAAAAAAACCGGACCCAGCTCAAGTACCTGGAAGACAATCTGAGAAAAAGCATAGTAACCGGAATGGTCGAAGACGAACAATGCATAAGGAGCGGGATCAGTATACTCAGGACGGTCAACTATGTTTATGACTGGGCGGATGAACAGCTTAAGGACCTTGCCGAAAAAAAAATACGCCTGTCCCATCTCGACGATTTGGTCAGGGTCAGGTATCTTAACAGCATTTATTCAAACAGCTACCTGGCCATAGAGGAATGCAGGTTACAGAAAAGCAGGTCAAGGATCGCGGACAGGGAAATGAGCAAGGACGTAAGTGACGCCAAGGTGGAAAAGCTTAAGGAAGGGATAGCTGTACCGGAACATTATCCGGCTACCATAGCTCCGTTTAGATGAGGATAGACAAATAATGCTTTTGATACTTTCTGTAATATTCAGCCTTTCCTTCGCGGAATACAAGATTGGGGATTTTACGATTGACGAATCCCTCGCCGTATTCGGCGGTTTTGACACCAATCCCCTGTACAGGGAAGCGATAGAAAATATGGGTACGCTGTTCAGGCTTGAACCCGACGTCGGGCTTTCCTATGATGTTAACGAACTGGCTTTCAGGGGCGGCGCCGGCTTTGAGTACGAAAAGTATTTCAGGTACGGTAACCAGTCCAACTTCGCGTGGGACCTTGAAACGCAGATCAGGGTTAAGCCGGATG
>JAFGOL010000243.1 GCA_016926495.1 Oligoflexia bacterium | reverse complement strand
ATAAACTTATAACCGTTTTCGTTTATTATTCGCTGATCTGTTTGAGGATATTCTGGAATTTCCCGTGGGAGTTTTTTTTGCTTCTTTGCGCCTCGGCTTTATATGTCCTTGTTTTTGACAGGTTTTCGCGTTTTTTGCGTATCGTGTTCGCGGTGATTGCCGTTTTTTTATTTGAATATATAATAATGATAATGTCGCCGGGATATCTTCCTTTATATCGCGACAATATTAATTTTATATACTTTATCGCGCTTTTATTGCCGTTCGTCTTTTTTTCGGTCAGATCTTCGTTTGCCAACAATCTTTCCATTCCCTTTGTTTTTTCCTCGAGTAATTTCGTTATCGCCGGTTATTTCCTGTTCATGCAGATGAACAGGGGGTTTTTTATCTGCGTGATTGCGTCGCTGATCCTTTCGCTTATATCCGTGGTGGTTAACAGGCAGGTTTTCCGGATCATTTTTGTAAACATGCTGTCTTTGGTCATACCCTCGGTTCTGATGCTTTTTAAAATGGAAGCCGTTTTGGCGTATTACCTGTTGTTCGGAACTTATATACTGCTGACCTGTCTTTTCATTATTTTTGAATCGTCGGTCCTTGTTTTCCTTTACGAATACAGGCTGTTTATCGTGATGCTGCTTGCTTCGGTACTGTTTATTCCCTATAACTTTTATTTTTCCATCGTAGTGCTTGTCCTGCTTGTCGCCGCTTCCTTCAGGCAGGAACAGGTAAAAGACATAACAAACTCCATCTACAATTACTATAGAAAAAAAGGCAGGGCGCGTATTTCGGAAGCCGCTTCGGTTTTCTCGGAAAACATGACCGGGCGCGTAAGCGCGGTATTATCCGTGAGGCCCGATTTTACTTTTGCCGGAAACTATTACCTGGCGCTGAAGCAACTGCTCAGCACTCCGGGTTTTTATACGTTGTTTTCCATAGTCGCGGTTGTTTGTGTTGTAATTGTTCTTAAATTAATGGCGGCGGGTGTGTGAGATGGCCCTGGAAAGCGTTTTTTATTTCTGTTATCTGGCGGTCGGTGTTTTCCTTACAACTCCCGTAAGGCTGAGAAATATCGCAGTCAGCCTGCTTGAAACAGGTCTTATTATCACCTTGTTAAATACGGGGTCGGTTTATTATTCGTTTTTTATCATAGAGGCGCTTTTTGTTTTATGGGTATCCGGTATTTACGGGGATAATGACACTAAGATCGTCAATACGGCCATCGTTGTGTGGGTGCTGGCAAATTCGTTGTGGGTGTTTGATCTGCTGGGTTTGAAGTCGCCGCATTTTATTGTCTTTGCCATTGCCTGTATTTTTATCAAGAGCCTTATTCCTTTTATCACCTCTTCACGCTCGCTGGCTTCCGGATTTATAAGGCTCAGTGTTCCCCTGTTCTGGCTGTTGCAGAGGTATCTGCGGATCCCATACGACATCGGCTCCGTTCTCTATGTCCTGGTCCTGGTAGTTTTGGTCATATCCGTTCTGAATTCGGTTTTTACCCGTAAAAGCGTTAATTCCTATATAGCGATATCTTCGCTTGTATATTTTTCCCTGGTTTTTTTTCTGCTTCTGGATCACGGGATAAAAGCCTTTTACGATTCGTTTTTTATTATACTGCTTCTGAGCATGGTATTGTTTTTTAACACCAGGAAGGGAATTGATACCTTTTCCCTGCTTTGCCTGACGGCTGTCCCGCCGTCTCCCCTGTATTTTATTATCACCAGGTATGTTTCATTGTTCGGGCTCAGCAGGACGGATTTGTTATTTGTGTTTACCGTAATGGCGGTTTCGGTCAGGGCGGTTATATACATGTATCATGTACTGCCGGAAAACCTTCCCCTGAGGATAACAAGGGTGCGTTACGCTGTTTTTGTAGCGGTCCTTATAGTATTTTATAAGGTAATGGTGAGTTGACATGGTATTAGCCGTTATTATTTTTGAAGTAATTATGACGTTGATGCTGGTGTTTTTTCTTTTTTCCAAGAGAGCCACGATCCATTATCTTTTTGCGGCGATAATAGCTTCGATCCTGTACAGCACATGGCCAATGCTTCCGAGGCAATTTCTATATTTTGACCTGACAGGATTTTCCTTCTCGGTGATTATTCTCTACACTTTGTCTGTTATATATTTTCAGAGGGAAGTTAATCATTTTCTTCTGCCCGTGATGTATTTTGCCACGGTAATCGCCATGACGGTAAACAACGGGACCGCCTCCTTTGTTCCTTTCTATATTACTTATGAAATCATTCTGCTTACCGGAAGCACCCTTATTTCCGTAAAAAACGGAAACAGGCTGCCTCCCAATTATCTTAATCTTCACGCCATGATGTCCGCGCTGACCGGCCTCGCGCTTGTTTTATATACGTCTGCGGGAAGCCTGTATTTTGAATACCTGTTTTTTATTCTGCTCGTTTTCAGGGCGGGACTGCTTCCGTTGTGGCTTATGGAAAAACAGCTTTTTTCGGACAGTCCGCTTACCTTTATCGCCTTTTATATTTCACGGCAGCTTCCCGTGGTTATACTGATCACAAAACTGGACATGTTTTTCAGCCCGGAATCCGTCAGTCATCTTATGGATATTATCGGTTTAACCGCGGTGGTCTCCCTTATTTCGGGAGGGATTTTGATTAACAATATCAAGTTGTCGAGAAGGCTTCTTTCTTCTCCGGTGCTTATTGCCTTTTCAATACTTTATCTCGCGATATCTTTCGGGCTTGATACTGAATTCATCATGCTCGGAATCGTTTCGGCCCTGTTCGTTTCAATCCTGTCGCCCAGGGTTTACTATTATTACAGGAACAAGTCGAAGATCGTGGGTTTTCACCTGCTTGACGTTGATGTTTATGATTTTCGTTACCTGGTTTTATTGACCGTTTTGTTCGTCTTTTTGTTAATGATCCCGTTTTTCCCCTTTATATGGCTTGAGTTTAACCTTGTTCAAAAGGCCTTTGCTGGTCAGCGGTACATTACTGTAGTATTATTGCTTATAGGAATGTTTTCCTACAAGATTACGGCGGTTAAAGTAATTTCCAGGATTTTATCCAGAAGGCTGTATGGAAAAAAAGTACCTGATTAAATTCAGTGATACGCAGATCAGAGGTCCGTTTTCCGAAACCCAGGTCGACGACATGATCTACGAGTTTATTCTGCGGGGCAACGAGCTTGTCTGTGAAATCCCCGGCGGAGAATGGCAGGAAATAGGCAAATTTACGCATTTTTATGATGTATTCCTGGGGGCCATGGAAAAAGAGAGGGATTTGAGCAGGGATGACAGGGAAACCTTTATTGATTTTCCCACCCAGACAAACATAAATTCCAGGACCGACGATGTTGACGCGACCGTTATATACAAAAAGGAACAGGACCCTGCCCCGGATGAAGCGGAAGAGGATAAAACGGAACTTTACAACGAGGGTGATCTCAGGGATATCGTTAAAAGTGTTGACGCTAAAAAGATAAGCGAACCTCTTGATACCGATCAGAAATCACCGATAATTCCCAGGGCGGCCATCAGGTCGTTCGGGCGCGGGCGCGGGGACGGAGGCGATAGGAAAAAAAGAATAAATCCCCTGGTGATCATAATAGCGGTGATTGTTCTCTCGGTACTGTATTTTAAGTTTTCCGGACCCGGCACGCCTGAAAAAAAAGCTTTTACGTTCAGGCTTGAGGGACTTTCCATTGAGAAGGACCCGGTACGGATAAAACTTCCGGTAGTGGAATCCGACGAGTACAGTCCGGTGCAGTCAAAGAAGAATCTTGATCAGGCGCTTGCCCTTTTCAGGAACGATGATTTTCCGTCTTACAGGAAGGCGGTTGATCTGCTGCATAAGGCAATGGAGCTTGATGTCTCGAACAAGACCATACTTTCCTATATAGCTTACGGGTATTTCAGGCTTTACGAAGTATCCGAAAAGGATACGGAATATGTTAACGCGCTGGGAGCCATCGTGACAAGGGCGGCGCAGGGAGATTATAATATACAGAGCCTGGCTCTTGCCAAGATAGGATACAGCCTTGTTAAAAACGATGCGGATACCGCCATAGCCCTGGTTAACGAGGCAATGGGCACGGTGCAGCCTCCGTATAATCCGGATCTCCTGATAACCGGGGCCGATGCCCTGATGAGAAACGGGGTTTACAGCGACGCTTTCCGTCTTGTTTCGGCGGTTAACGAGCAGAATAACAACAGGTATCCGAGGGCGTTTTACCTGGACGGGCTTATTAAAATAAACAACGGCGACGCGGAGTCAGCCCTGGAGTCATTTAATTTCGCGCTGGAGATCAATCCCGGCCATACACTGTCAAAAGTTAAAATTCTGGAGATAGGCAGGGATTCGGGAAAAATTGCCGAAGCCCTTGCAAAACACGGCAGGGAAATGTCGTTCAGGGATGTATCGGATCTTCTTTTTATCCTGGGTAACCGTGAACTTTCCCTTCATGAAGCAGGAAAGGCAAAGGACCTTTTCAGGAACGCCCTGAACTTTTCCTCGGAGAATAACGAGCTTTTAATGGCTTACGAGAGGCTCGGCGGCAAAACCGAACAGTTTCGCAAAAAAGCCGTAGCGGATTCCGCCTTAAGCAGCGAGGCAAGCGCCTTTTTGATGAGGGGCGACGAGCTTTTTTATAACCAGCAGTACAGGGATGCGTCCCTGCAATACAGGATGGCAGCGAGTTTGTCTCCGGGCAGTGCCCTTGTATGGGCAAAACTGGGAGAAGCCTATCGTAAAACCTATGAACTGGACAACGCGGTCAAGGCTTTTACGGAAGGGCTGAAGCTTGACAAGCTTTCCGTTGATTTGCTCGTCAAGCTCGGAAGGGTTCAGACCGATCTCTTTAATTTTGTCGAGGCTGATAATAACCTCAAGCAGGCTCTTGAACTTGATCCGGATAATCCCGATACGCTTTTTGCCCTCGGTGTTTTTAATAACAAGAGGGGCGCCGAGGAAAAGGCTGTTGAATATTTTCACAAGGCCGTGTCCAATGATTTTTCCCACGTGGATTCCCTGTTCGAACTTGGTAAAAAAAGTTACGAGTACGAGAGTTACGAAGACGCCAGGCTTATATTTCAAAAAGTTGTTGCGGCCCAGCCCACGCATTTTGAATCCTATATGTACCTTACGAGGATAACCGCGAAGCTGGATCATATAAGCAAGGCTGAATTATACGAGGAAACCCTGTCCGGGATGTTTCCCAATTCTGCGGAAATACCCACCGGGCTGGCCCTGGCGTATATCGACAAAATGGATTTTGAATCAGCGGAAAAAACGCTCAGGAAAGCCCTGGCGATCAACAGGTATTCGGTACCGACCCTGCTGGCGTATCAGGATCTTTGCATTAACCTGGGGCGGCAAAAAGACGCGCTGGCGTATCTTGAAACCATAGCGATCATTGCTCCCTATTACCTGGATGCCGTGCAACTCAAGGCAAAGATTTATTGTGATCTGGGCCAGTATGAAAGCTGCGAGAAAGAGCTTGTAAGGCTGGTTTCCCTTACCCCGTATTACCCCAGGGCTTTTCTTAAGCTCGGGGAACTTTATTTCAGGGCTAAAAAGTACCAGGATGCCGAAGAAGCCCTGCTGCTTGAGATCGAGCACAACCCCGCGATCAGGGATTCCTACGTATTGCTGGGCGACGTATACATACTTGAAAATAAAACAGACAAGGCGATGGAACTTTTCCGTAACATGCTGAACGAGCGACCCAAGGACCCGTACGGCTTGCTGGGGTTTGCCAAGGCCTGCTTTGCCCAGAACGATCTTGCCTGTACCGAGAATTTTGTTACGCAGGCAAGACATGTTGATCCTGCTATAGCCGATATTTATTTCCTTGAGTGCCAGATGTATTTCAAGATGAACCGCTTTCCCGAAGCTGCTAATTCATGCACGGAATTTCTGAACATGCAGCCTAACCACTTTTACGCGCCTGCCGCCAGGGATACGCTCAGCACCCTTGAAAAGATGCAACAGCAGCAGTAAGGCAGCTTTCTGCTTTTTAACAGTCAGTACATGCCGTCCTGTGTGTATCAAATTATTTTTATGGCTGAATTGTTGTTTTGGACATATTATAAATTTTGTGAGTATTAGCGGTGCCATAAAAAATTTTTTAACAATTGAAGAGCCCACGGGTGAAGATCTTGAGTATGCCAAGTTCCGAATTATATTTTTTCATGTTGCTATTATTGTTTTTCACCCGGCTTGGGGAGTTTTTTTAAATTATATACTGCCTGAAGTTTACGATCCCATGAGCAAGATAGCCTGTCTCAAGGAAGGCGTGAATGATTTTATACTGAAGCCTTTTGACAACGAGGGATTAAAAGCCCGTATTTTTGTACAGCTAAGGTTAAAGAATCTTTATGAGGTTAATTCACTTCTGGAAATGACGACGGATTCGGTCAAAAGGATTTCCGATTATATATGGATGATACTTGAACAGGCTAAAAAACATGAATGATAATATCATAGAATGCGTTCCCAACATATCGGAAGGCAGGGACAGGGAGGTTATAGACGCTGTTGTTGAGGCCGTAACCAAAGCGGGAAAAGCCAGAGTCCTCGACGTGTTTACCGGATATGATACCAACCGCTCGGTAATTACCATCATGGGTGACTCTGCTTCAATCGGGGATGCCGCTTTCGCGTGTATAAAGACTGCGGCAGAGTTGATAGATATGGGCAGGCACAGGGGTGTTCATCCCCGCATGGGAGCTACGGACGTGTGCCCTTTTATTCCGGTTGCCAACGCGGGCATGGAGGAATGTATAGCTGTCGCGCGAAAAACGGCAAAACGCGCCGGCGAGGAACTGGGCGTCCCGGTATACCTTTACGGTAAGGCCGCGCTTTTAAAAGACAGGGAGGACCTTGCCTTTATCAGGAGAGGGGAATACGAGGGGCTTGAAGGAAAACTGAAAACAATGAAACCCGATTTCGGACCCGCGGTATTTAATGAAAGGGTTGCCGGAACGGGAGCAACAGCGATAGGGGCAAGGGATTTTTTGATAGCGTTCAATGTTAATTTAAGTACCTGTGACGTAAATACCGCGAAAAAAATCGCGGCCAACGTAAGAGAGTCCGGATGCGGCCCCGACAGCCTTAAATGCGTTAAGGGTATAGGCTGGTATATCGAAGAATATTCCTGCGCCCAACTTTCCTTTAACGTGACGGATTTTAACGTGACTCCGCTTCATGTTTTATTCGGCGCGTGCGTGAAGCAGGCCGTATCTTTCGGGATCTCTGTTACCGGCAGTGAACTTGTGGGAATGATACCCAAAAAAGCACTTGTTGACGCGGGGCTTTATTTTTGCGAAAAAAAGCTTAGTGAAAGGGAATTGATTGAAGCGGCCGTAAAAAAGCTAGGGCTTGATTCCATGAAGCCTTTTAATATTGATGAAAAGGTTATTGAATTCAGGAGCATGAACGTATGAAAAAAAAGGCGGAAAGCGTTTGCGTGATATGCGGAGGCAGGTCCCCTGAGCACAGGGTTTCGCTTGTTTCGGCGAACAATGTCGTTAATGTACTGAAAAATGCCGGTTACAGGATCAGCGTTATAGGAATAGAGAATGAATCCGGGAAATGGCGATATTATGATAACGCGGATTTTTTCAGCAGGTCCGGGGATCTCAATTCCGCGTGCCTTAAGGAAACAGGCTGGAAGGAAATTTACATAAAACCCGGGAACGGGGGCACCCTGTATTATGAAGACAGGGGGGGCGCTAAAGTTGTTGTGTACGACGTTGTTTTTCCCGTTATTCACGGAGCTAACTGTGAAGACGGAAAACTTCAGGGACTGCTTGAACACCTTGATATAGGCCTTGTGGGATGTAAAACCCTTGCGTCAGCCGTGGGAATGGACAAGGTCATTACAAAAATACTCGCCGCGTACAATTCAATACCGGTTGTACCGTGGATTACCTGCGAGGCAAATAATCCGCCTGATAAAGAGGAGGTAAGGGAGAGGCTGGGATACCCGGTTTTTGTAAAACCAGCGGATTCCGGTTCAGCTATCGGCGTAACGAAGGTTTACAGGGAAGAGGATCTTGATCCCGCAGTTAAAAACGCCCGCGGGTATTCAAAGGCGATCCTGATTGAAAGGGGTATAAACGCCAGGGAGATTGAATTTTCAGTTTTGGGAAAATGGGACGGAAAGGTCGAGGTGAGTCTTCCGGGTGAAATAGTCCCTCTAAAGGATTTTTACAGTTACGACGCGAAATATATAGACGATAAAGGAGCTGAGCTTATCGCTCCGGCGAAAATTTCCCCGGTGCTTATAGAGGAGCTTTCAGGTTACGCCGAAACAATATTCAGACAGCTTCGCTGCTCCGGGCTGTCCAGGATTGACTTTTTTCTGGATAAGAAGACTGACGATGTTTATTTCAACGAAATAAACACGATCCCCGGATTTACGGCTATAAGCATGTATCCCAGGCTGTGGGAAGTATCGGGGATAGACAGCGAGATGCTGCTTAAACGGCTTATTGCCATAGCAATGGAATATTGATTTGCATAAATCCTGCTT
>JAFGOL010000242.1 GCA_016926495.1 Oligoflexia bacterium | reverse complement strand
CTTATCTCAGGAACAAAACTTGAGGGGAAGGTATTAATTGATGGACATGATATTTACTCCAATACCACTGATGTAGTGGATCTAAGAAAAAAGGTGGGGATGGTCTTTCAGAAATCAAACCCCTTTCCCAAATCGATCTTTGAAAACGTTGCATACGGCATCAGAATACACGGAATAAGAGACAAAAACTACATTTTCGAAAAAGTGAAAACAAGCTTAAAAAAAGCCGCCTTGTGGAATGAAGTAAAGGACAGGCTGAACAAAAGCGCTTTTGATCTCTCGGGAGGACAGCAGCAAAGGTTATGCATAGCAAGGGCTCTCGCGGTTGAACCCAAAATAATTTTGATGGATGAACCGGCTTCAGCCCTTGATCCGGCATCAACTTTCAAAATAGAAGAATTGATACAGGAATTGAAAAAAAACTACACCATCATCATTGTTACACATAACATGCAGCAGGCGGGAAGGATAACAGACAAAACGGCTTTTTTTATGAACGGTAAACTTATAGAATACGACAAGACCACAACTCTGTTCACCGCGCCCAAAAACACCTTAACCGAGGATTACATAACCGGAAGATTCGGCTGATAAAAGAGGTAATGAAATGATTAAAAGACAATTTGACAACGAGCTTCAGGAACTCAAGGTAAAACTTCTTGAAATGGCAACACTGACCGAAACCGCGATAAGGAATTCCGTTAACGCCCTGCTTAACAAAAATGAGAACATGGCGGGCGTAATCATCGAAAATGACCGGGAAATCGACAAAATGGAGTTGCTTATTGACGAACTTTGCATAGATTTGCTCGTCAGGCGGCAGCCTCTCGCCATAGATTTCAGATTGATTACAATGGGGTTGAAATTCAACAGCGAGCTTGAAAGGATAGCGGATCTTGCTGTAAATATTTCCGAGAGGGTAATAGACATTTCCCATAATCCCGAAATCCTGCTCTACACGGAAATTAAAAAATTCTCGTTGCTGGCCATAGACATGCTTAAAAACGCCATTGATTCCTTTGTACACGGAGACGTTGCCCTGGCCGAACGGGTTATTTGCTCCGACCAGGAGGCAAACAACTACAGGGATTCAATACAAAAGGAACTTGTTGAAAATTATCTCTACAAAAACAGGCCGGAATCCCGCTCGGCACTGTCACTGTTTCTGGTAGCACAGCACCTGGAAAGAATCTGCGACCATGTTACGTATATAGCCGAAGATGTAATATATTTTATGACCGCCAGGGTGGTCAAGCACAACAGGGATTCCATTTACAACAAGTAGGCATGCTGGCACGCCTGGGACAGCAGGCCCAAATCGTCACGTATACCGAAGCGGGTTATCACAAAATCATATTTAACGGGATCGTCGTGAGAATATTTTTTCAGACCGTTCGTTATTTCCATGGCGGTCTTAAGATCAGCGTTTTTTCTCTTTGTGAATCCACACGTAATCCCAAACCTGTACATATGCGTGTCGAGAGGTACCAGTAATTTTGAGGCAGGAAGTTCGTCCCAGCCGCCGGGATCGACATCGTCTTTTCTTATCATCCATCTCAGGAAAAGATTAAGCCTCTTGCAGGCACTGCCCAGGGCGGGTTCACAAAGCAATGAACTTTTTTTCGTACCTGTAAAAGCTTTTATTTCATCCACGAAAGCTTTAAGCGCGCTGGTAAAATCAGTATCCTTTTCACTGTATTTTTCATTAAAACAATTCTTTAAGCTGCCGTGTTTTAATACGGATTTTTTAATTCCAATCAAAAAATCCGCAAGTTCGGTATCCGTCGTAAACCTGTGTTTGAACCCCTCAAAGACTCTCCGGATGTTATTATTTTCCGTGTTATACAAAAAATCACGGGGACCGCGTACCATCCTGACCAAAACCGAATCGACCGACTTAAGGATCTGGCTGACCCTGCCATACGCAAGACAGGAAGCAATTATAGCGACTATCTCCCTGTCCTCCGCCTGATCGTAATTATAAAGAAATTCCAGGGGATCGGGATGAATATACTCACGCCTGTTGTACAGGCGGTATAACTTGTCAAGGTCCATGGTTATACTGATTAAGCCAGGGGCGAAAACTGGTCCTTACCTACTCCGCAGGCAGGGCAAACCCAGTCTTCGGGGAGATCCTCAAAGGCGGTACCGGCCGGAACATTATTATCAGGATCGCCCACCTCGGGATCATAGACATAACCGCATACATCGCATTCGTATTTTTTCATTTCAAATAACCTCCATTTGTGATATTAGTCATTCCTAAAAGTGGGTGCTGTTTTTGGGGCCTTTCCTCTTTTTACTTTTCTATAGTGGTCATAGGTTAAAACAGCACCCTCTTTCAGGATCTCACCTCTTTTCAATTCCGCAATTATCATAACGTGAGTGCCGACATCAAGCTCGGACTGCACACTTGCCTCCATAACCGATAACGAGTGATCAATTACGAGGGGAACCCCGTATTCTCCCATCCTGTAATTGATATTTTCAAATTTGTTAACGGTTTTACTGCTCTTGAACCCCCATTGGCCTATAAAGACAAGCGGTGTTTCCTGTTCTAAAACGGAAACGCCGAACACACCGCTTTTTTTTATTAATTCGTAAGTATAATTCTGCTTATTGATACATAAGGATATCTTTGCAGGCTCTGAAGTTACCTGCATTATAGTATTGACTATCAACCCGCCCATTTTTTCGCCGTTCTTTGACGTAACAATATAAAGCCCGTAGCTGATATCACGCAATGCCTCAAAATACATTACAAACTCCCGTAATCATTTTTTCAGTGAAGCCAAAGCATCATTATCCGGCCTGTAGTGTACAAAAAACGGTCCCGACGGCATATTCCACGATAAACCGCCGACGATATCCGTAATTTTTTTCAAACCCTGGTCAGCCCACCCGTAAGAACCGAAAACAAAACCTGTCTTGTTCCGGGGTTTCAAACCCTCCATGTACGCAAGAAAACCCGCCATG
>JAFGOL010000241.1 GCA_016926495.1 Oligoflexia bacterium | reverse complement strand
GTGCTTCCCAGAACGACTTCCACAAATTCATTCGTTGAAGCGGTCGCAAGCCCGGACAAGGCAATATCATCATCGTGCATTAAATATGAGGAATAGGTCTGAATAGCGCCAAAACCCACACTAAGCGTAAAAAATATCTGCCCTGCGGCCGCAAGCCAAACTGAAGGCGAGGAAAGCTCGGTAAGTTTTGGAGTCCATATAAACGCAAGCCCGTTCATAACATTCCAGTCAGGCTTTGCAGGATCGGGAGTACCCAGGCTCAGTACCTTGATCATCATTATTATTGCCAAAACAAAAAGCAGCGGCATACCGAAACGCGCCAGGAGTTCTATACCCCTTCTGACTCCACCCATCAAAACATAAATATTGGCCGCGAAAGTCAGAATAAAAAACAGGTACGCAGTCCCTATACCGGAAAAATATTCATTCTTTACCACTCCCTGGTACGCCGATAAAAAGCGGCCCATGGACTGGTTATCAACATTCTTATAAGCTCCTGTCAGGGAAAAATACGAATAAGCAAGCGTCCACGATTCAATATAAGTATAATAAATAACAACTATCAGAGGTAACAAAATACCAAACACACCAAAGTATTTCGCATAAGGCCTATGAACAATCTTGTCGAACATGCCTGGAGTCGTTCCATGCCCCTTGGTACCGCCAAAACGCCCCATGGCAAGCTCAAGCCACAAGAGAGGAATACCCAGCACAAGGAAAGCGATAAAATAAGGGATCATAAAGGCACCACCGCCGTTTCCGGCCATCTGTACAGGGAACCTTAAAAAATTTCCCAAACCGACTGCGCCACCGGCAATAGCAAGTACCATTCCGATCCTGCTTCCCCAACGTTCTCTGTCCACATTAACCTCCGAACCCAAAGTAATAATTAATTATTTTTTAATCCATTTACCCGGAAAATCAAAGCAAAAAATTAAAGGGGCCTGCCCTTCCAGCAAAGCTCCCATTCCTTTACCGTTTCCCTTATACCGGCAATATCCAGTATGTTTTTAGGCAATCTGCCGCTGAAGGCAGCCTCCAGAAGCAGCTTTTTCTTTTTCTTAAGTACTGCTTCGCCCGCAAAGTCACCCCGCGTAAATGATGTATGCGGTTTTGGCACAAATGCCTGTATTCCCGCCTTTACCTGGCCTGTTTTGCCTGCCTCTTTCAGCAGATTTATAATGTCAACAAGGTCCCTTTCCGTTTCGCCGGGCAGTCCGAACATAAAATACAGCTTAACGCCTGCTCCCAGGGAATGTACCATGCTGATTTTTTTTAAAATATCCCCGTTACTTACGGGCTTGGCGATCGAGCGCCGCAGATCATAATTGCCGGCTTCCGGCGCCAATGTGAACTGACGCTGCCCGGCTTTAAATAAAAGTTCCGCCATATCCTTATCAATATCTTCAAACCGTATGGATGATACCGATACAGAGAGCCTGTTTTGAACCGCGTACTCAAGGAATTTATCAAAACCGGCAATCCTGCCTATACTGCTGCTTACAATACCAAACCGGGTGCAGCCTTTCGGCTTAAGGCCTGACGCAACATCAATAAAGCGTTTCGCGTCCTGGCACAGAAAAGGCCCGAAGTAATTACCCGTAACGCAGAATTTACACGAATACGCGCAGCCCCTGCCTCCGTCCAGTAAAACAGTACCGGGAAAAACGCTGTTTTTTGTAATAACCGTACTGAAAAAACAATTTTCAAGTTTCCGGAGCTTTTTCAGTTCGTTACCGGTATTTTCATCAGGAATGTTTCCGTTTTTAAAGTTTTCAATAAATTCCGGAATAAGTACTTCTGCGTCACCTGTCAGCACAAGATCAGCCATACCGGACAACGCGTAAGGATTGATGGATGCCGCCACACCTCCGCATAAAACAAAAGGCCCTCTTCTTTTATTGCGATCAGGCTCTATGCCGCCTGCTTTTAATATCTTCTCAATATTCAGAAAATCAAGCTCATAGGACACTGAAAAAACAACTATATCAAAATCCCGGAGCATCCTGCCGGTAACAAGCCCTCTTGTCTCCTTTTGGCCACGTTCGGGCAAAAAAGCCCTGTCCACCAGCACTCCTTCCCTGCCGTCAAAAACATCGCATGCAATCATGTAGCCCAGGTTGCTCATGCCCATTGAATATAAATTCGGATAAACAACACAAACATCTATGAGTCCTTCGGATTTTCTTAAAGGGCCCGGGCTGCCGTAACTTAAATAGCTGCGCGAATCAACCAGCGGCGTTTCTGCCGCAAGGAGCTTTCTGGATATCGAAAAATAATCCATTACTAATCACGGTTTCTTATAAAAGTGGGAATGTCCCAGTCTTCTTCCCTGCTGTATGAATGACCGCCCGCGGAATGAGAAGTTGTTACAGCAACCGATCCCGGATTAACATGCCTTCTTCTTTCAATATATTTCTGAACATTAAAATCAATAAATTCCTCGTAATTATCGCGCCTGAAATTCCTTTTACCTAAAGACTCCATGTTCACGTTTACGTTATCGTCGTCAGCCACCGAAAACCCGGTCGCGACTACGGTAAGCCTTATTTCATCACCCATCTTGTCGTCAATAACAACGCCGAATATAACATCCGCGTTTTCATCCGCGGCTTCGGTGACAAAGGAAGTGGCCTCGGTAATTTCACGCATCGGCAGGTTCGGTCCCGCGGTAATATTCACGATAATGCCGGTAGCTCCGTCAATGGCGATGTTTTCAAGAAGCGGTGACGACATGGCCTGCATCGCGGCGTCCTTGGCGCGGTTTTCGCCCTTTCCCGAACCAAGGCCCATAAGAGCCACGCCCTTGTTCTGCATTACCGATTTTACGTCGGCAAAGTCAAGGTTTATAAAACCCGTCTTATTAATTAAATCCGATATGCCCTTAACCGCCTGTAACAACACCTCGTCTACTTTTTTGAACCCGTCTATCAGGGAGGTATCCTGTCCCAGTATATTCAGAAGACGCTGATTAGGTATTGTAATAAGCGTATCGACGGAGGATTTAAGCTCCCTTAATCCTTTCTCGGCCTGTTTCTGTCTTTTACGGCCCTCGAACATGAAGGGCTTTGTAACAACGGCAACCGTAAGTATGCCGAGCTCCTTTGCGACCCTGGCAATTACAGGGGCCGCACCGGTACCCGTGCCTCCTCCCATGCCCGCCGTAATAAAAACCATATCCGCGCCGGTC
>JAFGOL010000240.1 GCA_016926495.1 Oligoflexia bacterium | reverse complement strand
CCTATGTACAGGTAATCGGAAATGTAAAACCATATGGTCCAGTCAATAAACGGAATACTTTGTTCAAAAACAAAAAAAGGCAGACTTGCGGGTTTAAAAAAGACCAGGTGATTCGGCACCATGTAGCAAAGCATAAACACAACAATACCAAGTGGGCCGACCCATGCTTTTTGCTTATTATTAAAAAACGGTAATTTCATACTAACCTCAAACCATGACCAGGCATCACGTTTGACTTACCTGATAAATAAGATATACAAATACTGATGAAGAAGAGAATGTCAAACAAAAAAGGCCAGGCCTATGTTGAATATATTCTTGTCATGGTCGCGGTAGTGCTGGTTGCCGCGTGGGGACTCGGGATGCTGAAATGCTACCTGCACCAGATATGGGTCAAGATGGCCTGCGATATTATATACCCCTATCCCGCACATGAAGCCCAGGGAGAGTTGCAGGATTATTGTGAATATATTGATCCGGGTGAATGCGGCGCAATATAAAAATCCGGGATTGTTCAGGAAGCCTTTTTGAGCCTGTTACGCTTTAACTGTTCCAAAAGCAAAACCTTTATATAAGTCTGGTAAGGTATATCGTTTTTATGAGCCAGGGATTTTATTTCATTAAGCATGGATTCGGTTAATCTGAGTGAAATGACCCTGGTGGACATCTGGAGTTCAGGAAAAACAACCTTTCCTGCTTTTTTGTAATCAATATATTCGGTGGAATCGTGCTTGTCCCAAAACTCCCTTTCTTCCTCTTCATTTGTAAATTCCGGTATTTTTTTAAGATGTTCTTTCATAAATCTGCCTCTCTTTTTTATTCATATCGCGGGCGGAAATAACCCTTATTTTATTTTTCCTGACCGTAAAAACTATAAACAGCTTCCGCACGGAGACCGTCCTGCCAAGCAAAAAAAACCTTTTTTCCTGACCTGAATGCTTTTCATCATACTTGGTCAGCAGGGGGCTGCCAAAAAAAGCTTCCTCACATTCAACACAACTCACATTATGCTTGATGTAATTTTTCAGGGAATTATTATCATCCCACTCAAATCCGGTTACATCTTCAAGAACAAACATTTGTATATTATAAACATATACATAAATATGTCAATCATTATTACGTAGAACAAAAAGAAGTTGTAATATCAACGTGTTGTAATTTGCAGGTTTGCTCCGTCCGGACGGTTGTTTCTGCAAACAGCGTTATGTTTGTTATTCTGCCTAATCGTGCTTGTCCCCTAATGCCTTAATTCGCGGTTTTTTCCCGGCCCTGACCCTGGCTTTACTTTTGGGCTTGGGTCTGCCGGCGCCGTGAACACTTTGTTTTGCGGCATCGTCAATTTCTATGCCGAACATTTTTGACACGGAAACATCACTCATAACCCTGCCTGTTTTGTTTTTGGCTTTTCGCAGCAGCTCGGAGGTTTTTTCTTTGACAGCCCCTGAAATCAGGTCATCTATTTTTACTCCCCGCAGGGAAAAAAACAAGGCGGGATTGCTATCCAGTTTGGAACCTATTCCGTAAAGCACAGCTGCCACATGCTTGCACATACGCGCACGATCCGGGCAACTGCATTCAAAATGTATTTCTTTTGCGGAAGGAAATAATCCGGACCCGGGTGTCGTAAAAAGTTCTTTAAATTCTTTAGGAAATTTTCCGTCCAACAATTTCCGCAGGGAATCAAATTTCCCGGAACATTTTTCCGTGATTAAATTCCATTTTTCCCTTTTAAGCGCGCTGATCTTTATGGCAACCCTGTACAGGGAAGTGCCGCTTACCATGGCCGTGACTGATTTTTCCCTGATCTTTAAATCGACAACAGCGCCGTGCCTGACATAGCTCCTGCCCCTGCCAAGCCTGTTGTAATAATCGGAATACAGGCTCAAATTACTGTTCCATGCCTTTCCCCACCATGATCTTGCCAGAGTGTTTCCTTCTATAACGACAGGTTCGATATCGTGCCCCGCTTTTCGCAGTTTTTTAAGATGATCCTCAGACTTTTTTCTTCGCTGCGAAACAGGGGTGTATGAAAAATACTCCCAGCCTCTGTACATATAACTCTCCTAGATGCTTAATTTGAACATGTGCATTAGTTCGTCATTACCCAACTCCGTTATCCAGTTTTCCGGCGTTGACTGTATGATATTTTTGGATAAATTACTTTTTTCGTCTATTATTTTATCTATTTTCTCTTCTATTGTACCTCTGGTAATGAATTTATGTACTATAACATTTTTATTCTGTCCAATTCTAAACGCCCTGTCCGTTGCCTGATTTTCAACCGCCGGGTTCCACCACCTGTCAAAGTGTATTACATGGTTGGCCCCGGTAAGATTCAATCCCACCCCGCCGGCCTTAACCGACAGTATAAAGTACGGCAGGTATTCTTTTGATTGAAATTTTTGTATTAATTCCTTTCTTTTGGGCACGGACGTGCCACCATGCAGATTAAGTCCCCGGCGCTCAAAAATTCCGCACAGAAATCGGTCCAGTTCCGATATGATCTCCTTAAACTGAGTAAACACGAGTACCCTTTCCCTTTTTTGATATATCAGGTCGCATATTTCCCTCAATTTCAAATACTTACCGCTGTCCCTTTCCTCGTAAGAACCGTCATTAAGATACTGTGACGGATGGTTGCACAGTTGTTTAAACCTGGTTATTGAAGACAGGATCAGACCCTTTCGCTGTATGCCTGTTACATCACTGTCCGTGATCAGGGACTTGATATCATCTACCAGTTTTCTGTACAAAATGATCTGTTTTTCGCTCAAATCGCAATATGATTTCATTTCAATCTTGTCCGGGAGATCAGTGATAATATTCCTGTCGGTTTTTAACCTTCTTAACATATAGGGAGTTATTACGTCTTTTAATTTTTTATAATTACCGGAATTGTTTTTGAGGGAGCCTGTAAATTCAGCAAATTCCGAGGCGGTACCCAGGAGCCCGGGGTTGATAAAATCATAAACGGACCACAAATCGGATAACCTGTTTTCTATCGGCGTTCCCGTCAGTATTATCCTGTTTTTTGATCGCAGGTTCTTTACGGCCCTTGTCTGTTTAGCGCCGGGATTTTTTATAGCCTGAGCTTCATCTAAAATAATATAATTCCATTTGTGCGCGTTAAACTCTTTTGTCCTGTTTACCAAAGAGTATGTTGTCATTATGAGGTCATATTTTTTTAAAATTTCCCTGTTGCCCAGCGTATCCGCGAAATCCCTGTTATAGCCGGGATGCGCCGTGAAATAACTCAACCCCGGCAAGAATTTATGTATTTCGTTTTCCCAGTTTTGCAGCAGCGACGCGGGAAGTATCAGCAAGCTGGAACTGATCTCATCCGGACTTCCGGGTGTTTTTGCCGGTTTACCGGTTTTTATGTAATCGAGAAAGGTAAGTACCTGCAGCGTCTTGCCCAGACCCATATCGTCAGCCACACAACAGCCAAGGTCCAGCGAATGCATAAGGCAAAGCCAGTTAAGTCCGTCCTTTTGATACTCCCTTAGCGTGCCTTTTATATTTTTTGAAACCGACGCGGCCCTGATAAGTTTTGGATTTTTCAGCTTCCGAACAACATCTTTCATCCATGAACCGCCGCTTATCTCAATTAAATCGCTTTCCGTACCGGAACTGATCAACTTGTTACCCGCCAGTTGCATCCGCATGATCTCATTTATGGAAAACAGCCCGTCCGGCGACATTTCGCCGAGTGTTTTAGCGGTTTTGTCAAAGGCATCAAGCAGTTGCCGCAACCTGTTTTTATCAACCTCAACCCATTTCCCCTTAATCATTGACAAGGCTCCGGACCGGGCCATTATTTCTTCAGCCTCCTGCCTGGTAAAGGACATTTCGCCGTACTTTATATCAATATTAAAATTCAGCAGCGTCTCGCCGTTAAGCCTGGTACCGGTTACATCACCGAAGCTGATATTCAATTTAGGCTGAGCACTTTTTTTTCTCCACCAGTCAGGGACCCTGCATAAAATCCCGGATTGCCCGTAAAGCTCCAACTCTTTTAAAAAAGTATAAGCTTCGCCGGACGTCCATGACAGCGGGTGAAATATCTCTCCGCTATCCAGTATCCCGGCAATAAGGTCGCTTTTTTCCGCCACAAGAGTTACGGTTGATAAAAGTTCAAGCAGTTTTTCGTTGTCGTTTTCATACTCCGATAAAGCGGAACTCAACGGCAGATGCTTTGTCCCGCCGGAATCTGTTTTTGCCGAATAGGTGGCAAGAAACGCGAACGGAAAAACGTCCGAGTCCCTGTTTTCCACCAAATGGAAATAGATCTTTCCCGGAAGATGAATATCGGCGCTGAAGGATTTGATGAACTCACTTACGGTACCTTTATAATTATTTATTTCACTGATATACCTGTCAACAAGCATTGACCATACGTGCAGCACAAAGTCCCTGTTTATATATTCATGACCGATGGCGTATGGGGCCTTGTCCACAAACCCGTCTAATTCCTCATCCGTAAGTTCTAGCGATATATCGCCCCTTTTTTCTTCGATATCTTCCTGTGTTACCAGTTTGTCCTTAAACAGGAAACATAAGTCGCGCCAGTAAAAAACGGTAGCCGATACCTGTACGCCCGGATCGCTGAAACTCATAAACAGGAGGACGCGGGAAAAATCTTCCGACGCCCGTTTATGTATTTCATCCTGAAACAGTCTGGTCTCACTGCTTATCTGTGTATTGCCGTCAACATATTCGAACTGTAATATATTGCCGGTCTGCGCGTAAAGCTGTAATTCCTTATCCATACCGGGACCCTTTTTTAAGCACGGCTGCCACATAAAAGCAACAGCTATAAAGCGGCCTTGCAGTACCAGGTTGCCTTTGCCTTTCCGTATTGAGTTATAAAGTTGCCGCGTACCAGCTCGCGCAGCCTGATCTTTAGCGTATTCCTGTTTGCCTTTGTAAGGGTCTGGAGCATGGTTATGTTTATTTTATCATGCTTATCCATAAGCTCCAGGATCCTTTGTGACAAAGGGTTTAAGACATGGGTATCCAGCTGCTTATCCAGCTTGTTCAGGACCTCATTCTTTATTTGGACAAGGCACTTTATGAAATAAACGATCCAGAAAAGAACGTCATTCGCGGACTCTCTTTTTTGCGATTTTAAAATCGAGTAATAGAAATTTTCAAGGTTTGACGAAACGATTTTTTCAAGCGAAGCGTACCTTGTAAAACCGTAACCTTTCCTGTCAAGCATGTACGACGCTGCAAGCAGAGCTACAGGAATATTACCCTTCTGAAACGGCTGTATTGATAAAAAATTGACCACAAACAGCGAGATAATTATAAGCGGATGGTAATGGCCTTCATTGAACGCGTTGTTCGTGAGTTCGATAAATTCAAGCATTTTCGCGGGAGTTTCAGACGGTGAAACACTGTCAAGCACATTACCCACAAGCCGTCCGTCCTTGTCCACACCGTCGATGTTCACGTCCATTGTCTTGTATTTTCCGCTATGTACTTGATCTTCCAGGGAATATTTAAAAAGCGCCGAGTGTATGTGTTTTACAAGGAGTTCGTCTATAATTTCGAAACTGCTGTCATTGTTTTTATCAAAAACCGCTGCCATGGCTTCAAGCCTGCCCTGCTTGAGCGAATCGGTAACCCTGAAGTTATCAAAGGCATCCATTGCCGCGACAGACCGCAAAACAGCCTGCTCATAAAGCGCGGGAAGCCTCCCGGAGTGGATGTTTTGCAGGAAAAACCACCTTCCTTTGAATTCATCAAGTTCTGATATTAACTTGATGAGTTTATTGGCATTTTTTTCGAGCATATACCCGATTATACCCAAAAGAATTCCGTTTGCACAGTAAAAGTATTCGGGTATAACCGATAATATGGCAAAAGAACTGCTTTTTGAGTGTCAGATTTGCGGCAAGCGGTATTCCAAATGGGAAGGCAGATGCTACCAGTGCGGGGAATGGAATTCCATCTCGGAAATCAGGGAAAACGTGAAATCGCGAAAATCGTCAAAAGATCTGCCTGCCCTGCACAAGCTTAACAGTATAAATGTTTCTGAAACGCCGCGCACTACAACCCGCAGCAAGGAACTGGACAGGGTGCTGGGAGGCGGTATCGTCAAGGGCGCAAGCATACTTATAGGCGGGGAACCGGGCATTGGCAAATCCACGCTTCTGCTGGAGCTTTCAAACAGGATAGCCGGACAGGGAAACGAGGTACTGTACGTTTCCGGCGAAGAATCCGCGGAGCAGATCAAACTTAGGGCGGACAGGCTTGGCTTTGATAATTCCAATATACTTATAGTATCTGAATCGTCGCTGTCAAGGGTTGTTTCAGTTATAAGCGAGTACAGTCCGGCGCTCTGCATCGTTGACTCGATACAGGCGGTATTCGACTACGAACTCAAATCCCCCATGGGCAGCTTTTCACAGCTCAGGCAGACTGTTTCTTCCCTTATAGATCTTACAAAATCGCGCGATATTCCGCTTTTTCTTGTTGGCCACGTGACAAAGGAGGGAATGATAGCCGGCCCCAAGCTCATTGAGCACATGGTTGACGCCGTCATATATTTTGAAGGTGACGAAAACATAAACTACAGGATGCTGCGCACGATTAAAAACAGGTTCGGCCCCACGAACGAGATCGGTATTTTTGAAATGAAATCAACAGGGCTTAAGGATGTTGAAAACCCTTCGTCGTTTTTTCTGTCGGGCCGGAACACCGGGCAGGCAGGGTCTGTTATTGGAAACCTCCTTACAGGCACCAGGCCCATACTGGTCGAAATACAATCCCTGCTCTCTTCCACTTTCCTTGCCATGCCGAGACGCACCATAGTGGGATACGAGACCAACAGGGTCGCCATGCTGCTTGCCGTTATGGAAAAACGGTTTCATTACAGCTTCGGCAACCTTGATCTTTTCGTCAACCTCGTGGGTGGCCTTAAAACCAGCGAACCCTCCATGGACCTTGCCGTAGCGACGTCCATAGCGTCAGGATATCTTGGTAAAAAACTGGTTTCCGATTATGTGCTGCTTGGTGAAATAGGTTTGACAGGGGAGGTGCGCAAAATACCAAGAATGTCCGAAAGGCTTAACGAAATATGCAGACTTGGTTTTAAATCTGTTGTAATACCGGATCAGCAAATTGATTTTAATGGAGATATTGACATAATTAAGGTAAAGACCATTGAAGAGGTGTTCGATGTTGTTTTTGACTAAAATTGCGGTGATGCTGTGTCTTGTTACCGGCAATATATATGCCGGAGCAAATCCGTTCAGTATTATCCTGAAGAACAGGGAGCAGAACATAGAGGGTGAGCTAAACAACATGCTTACCATAACCATACGGGCCATAGGTTCAACCACCCTGGAGGAAGAACCTTTTTATTTTAAAGTGTATTTCGGCGGTGACTCCCTTGAAATCCTTGAAGGTAAATCGGTATACAAGGGCATGCTTAAGGGACTTAGCGAAAAAAGTTTCCAGATCCTTTTAAGGGCCGTGCAGCCCGGGTCCGGCCAGATCAGGGTAAAGGTCTATTCATACCTGACGGAAAGTCAGATCGATGTATCAGGCTCAAGACTTTTCTACTCAAACTACAGGGTAATGGAAAACGAGGACCCGGAGAACCCGAGGCTTCTTGTCAATCTTGAAGATGTCCAGGAAAAGCTGAGCCAGACAGTTATTGGCGAAGCGGACCAGGAAACCCAGGCCGCGGCCAGGGCTGAAGGTACGGTACAGGAGGGCGAAGGCGGAGACGGAGAAGTCGCACCCGAAAACGCCCAAAAGGAAACAGACCAGATTGCGAACGCCTTTGTCATTAATGCCAAGTACAGGCAGAACAAAATGCTAAGGTACTTTCTGCTCCTGGTTTCCTTTTTTATACTTGTTTACCTGTACGTCAGGCTGAGAAAAAGATAATATTCAAATCGTTCTGACAAACTCGCACGGCGTGTTTATCTGCTGATCGCTGATCCCTTTCAGGATAATCGGCGGAAATTTTTTATTCTCAGACAATAAATGGATTTCAATGCCGGACCTTTCCCTGTCGTCCGAAACAGGGCCCAGCCTTTTATACCTTTTGATCACAAAGGAACTGCCGCTTTCAGGGTCGGCAACGCCCGCGGCCCTGACAAGCATGATCTTTCCCTGCCTGCTTCCGCCCCCGTATTTTTTAAACAGGCAAAACGAACCGTCAGGTATCAGCGGCTCCATTGACGTACCCGTTATTTTTGAAACAAAATATTCCCCGTTCCGGTTGTTAACGCCCTCCACCCGAATGTAGCCTGCCGGGGCAGGAGGTTCGGTGTTTTCATCAAAAACACCGGCCGCAACGTGTAAATCAAAATAAGGAACATATTCCGGGACATCGCCTGAAACGGAATCGGGCTGCAGGATTTTTACTTCACCGGCCCTTTTGATTTCCGTGTTTAACCTGGACAGAAGATTAACAACCGTATCAACGGCTATCTCCGCGTGATCATCTGACGCGTTTTTTAAAGCGCCCAGCAGACGGCCAAGCTGCACGGAATCAATATTGCTTATATCCACGTCTTCCGGAAACTTGATAAATTCGGACAATGACATGCCGAAAACACCGGCAATGGCGGCAAGCACGTTCGGGTCAAATGTGTTCACCCTGCATTTTTCAATATTGTGTATAAGGTCCTTTGTAACGGTAATACCGTTACCAGAGGCGGTCCTGGCAAGCTTTTCGAGGGAATACCCGGCCTTTTCCCTCAGGGTCCTTAATCTCGATCCTATGAACCTGAAATAATCCATCATCATAAACCCGGCGTAATTGCGATATTTTAATTATCCTGCGAAACAATGTTGCGATATATCTATGAATATGCGAAAATGTTTATATGAGACAAATCAGTATATGTCTAATAGAGCCAAATAATTCAATAATTTCAACTTATTATGATTTATTTAAAACAAACGGATACAATTGGAACTACTTTGATGATCTTGCGGTCGCATTAGGCCATATAAAGCTTTTTCCGTTAAAATTCAATTGCGTAATCAGCGAGCTTAATTTTAAACCGTACCCGGTTGAAGATATTATTATTAATATAAAAGACGCTGTACAAAGCACCCCGGTTATTATTACTACCGCTTATTTTTTGCCTGACTCGCTGCGCAAGTGCTTCAACCTGTATTACCTGAAAAAACCGTTTGATCCGGAAGAACTGGTTGAGCTTGTAAATAATATTTTTCTGTTTACGGGCTGAAAAAATCTTACATACCCGCAAAGCGGAGGAATATGAAATCTTTTACCTGTACTTTTGCATATCCGGGAGCCGGTTCTCATAATCCCTGAGGCTGCTGCTGATAAAACCTGACAACCCGATAAGCCCTATAAGGTTCGGAAACGCCATAAGCCCGTTTGCAAGATCAGCCATGTTCCATACCAGGGGCAGGGATATTGTGGCGCCCACGGGTATGATCAACACATAGATCCACCTGTAAATTAATACTGCCTTTTTGCTCTGTTTGAAAATATATCCGACAGACCTGTCGCCGTAATAGCTCCAGCTTACCGTTGTGCTGAAGGCAAAAAGCACAAGCCCCATGCTTACCACGTGGCGGCCGAAGCCCGGCAGTGAACTGTCAAAAGCAACAGTGGTAAGGGTCGCGCCGGTAAGACCGGTATCCGCATATACGCCGCTGACGACTATAACAAGCCCGGTCATTGTGCAAATAACAATGGTATCAATAAAGGGTTCAAGCATGGCAACTATTCCCTCCCTGATCGGCTCACTGGTCTTTGCCGCGGCGTGGGCAATGGGCGCCGAGCCAAGACCTGCCTCGTTGCTGAAAAGCCCCCTTGCGATGCCGAAGCGCATTGCCTGTGTAACGGTGTACCCGAGCACACCGCCT
>JAFGOL010000239.1 GCA_016926495.1 Oligoflexia bacterium | reverse complement strand
GTCCGGGCTTTCGCTTTTCAAGGGATTTTTTGAAGCAGAAATGCTCGGTGAAAGGACCATGGAATATATCGACGAAGAAGGAAACAGCGTAATAGGCTCCATATTCCAGATAAAGAGGTCAAATATCTCCATAGTTTCAAAAATACTGCAAACCGACGCGTATGCTGAAGCCGAAAAACTCAAAATCATTCTCGCTTTTACATCAGTTTTTGTTTTCTTTATTTCACTGATATTCAGCCTGTTTTTCGGTAAAACACTGACCGATCCCATAAGAAAGCTCTCCACCATAACCGAAGAAATCGCCAAAGGTAACTTCCTGGTGGAAGTAAAGATTCCTTCCAAGGATGAAATAGGGCAGCTTGCCGACAGCTTTAAACAGATGGGGCATGAACTGTATAACCGTGAAGAAGCGCTGAAAACAGCCCAGGATGCGCTCGTTCAGTCCGAGAAAATGGCGGCTTTCGGCCAGATAGGCGCCGGTATCGCGCACGAAGTTAAAAATCCTCTTACCGGAATACTGGGACACGCCCAGCTCGCACGTGACAGGCTCCTTAAAAACGCGCCTGTCGAAGAAGTAAGAAAAAGCCTTGATATTATCGAGAAGGAAACAACAAGGACCAAGACAATTATCGAAAACCTTATGAAATTCGCGAGACAGGAGGAGTCAGAGCATAAATTCGAAGATCCCGCCAAGATCGTTAACGACGCTATCGAACTTGTGGATCACCAGCTTACCATAAACGGGATCAATATCATAAAAGAAATACCGGACGATATCCCGAAAGTAATGGCTAATGCGAACCAGATAGCGCAGGTGCTTATGAACCTTATGCTGAACGCCCAGCACGCCATGGAGTCCTCAACCGAAAAAAACCTTTACGTGCGGTTAATGCAGGGTAAAAAGGGTTACGCGAGAATTGAAGTCGAGGATACCGGTACCGGAATGAGCGAAAATATCAAAAACAGGATCTTTGAGCCCTTTTATACGACCAAGCCCGCGGGAAAGGGAACCGGGCTGGGGCTCTCTGTTTCCTATGGTATTATCAAGGAGCATAAAGGTATTATAGATGTCGAAAGCGCCGAGGGAGCAGGGACCAGGTTTATTATTCAGTTACCGTATGCAGATAACGCGGAAATCAAAAATACCGGTACTGTTAAAATCCCCGAGCTTCCAAAGCTTCCCAAGGACCCTCCCGGAAAAATACAGGGAGGATACAAGGGCCAGGACCCCGTTGTTAACAGGCAGTTTCAGCCGCCGCCGTTAAAGACAAATGTTCAAAAAAGCAGTTTCGAAATAAACAGGCCTGAAAAGCAGCAATTGACTGTGAATAATGATCAACGTAAAAATAGTAATGTTGTTATTACAAGACCCAAAAGAAATACCGGTGGAGACTAGATGAACCCTTCAGATTTTTATATTCTTGTTGTTGATGACGAAGAAAGTATCTGTTCCATACTTTACGAAACGCTGACAGGCGAGGGATATAACGTAACAACCGTTTCAAGCGGTGAGGAAGCGCTTAAATACCTCCAGCAAAACGATCTGCCGCATATAGTTATGACGGATATAAGAATGCCGGGCATCAGCGGAGTAGAGCTCTCCATGAGCATAAAGGAAATCAGCAGTGAGATCGAAGTCATTATCATGACTTCCCACGCCTCTCTGGATACCGCGACCCAGGCCATAAGGGTCGGCGTTTATGACTATATTAATAAACCCTTTAACGATCTGAATGAAATAAAGACCCTGATCCTCCGGGTAATCGACAAGATATACCTCAGGCTGGAAAATAAGCATCTCATGGAGGAACTTAAAAGAAAAAACGAGGAAATAATGTCGGCTAACAAGGAAATTCTGGCCATCAGCGATGAAATTACGGCAATATACAGGTTCAGCAAGGAAATATCCGAATTACTCGACCCGAATGACGTTATGGACAAGTTCCTGCAATACATGAGCGCGCTTAATTACGGCGGTATTTGTTTTTTCCTCAAGTATTTTCCGTCCAAAACCGCCCTTGTTATTACCCAGCTCAAAAGCATGGCCATTGAAAGTAAATATACACAGGAAGAACTTCAGGGTTTTATCAATGTCGGAATAAAGATAGGTTCGGATAACGATAAAGGTATTATTTCCATTCTTAATAACATGCAGGATCACCAGGCTATAAAAAATCTTGTGATGAAACTGTTCAATACGGTATCATATAAATCCTTTCCGCTTATTATCAGGGGAACGCCGATCGGCGTTATTATTATAATAGGCCCAGAGGAACTCCGGGGCAGGGAACAAAAAATAAGTCTCCAGTATTTCAACCAGCTTGAACACAGCTATGACAAGGCATTGCTGCACAACAAGATCAAGGACCTTGCGATCAAGGACGGCCTTACGGGTCTTTACAATCACAGGTATTTCCAGGACAGGCTTGAACTTGAAGCCAAGAGGGCGCGAAGACTTGAACATCCTTTATCAATCATCTTTTTTGATATTGACCACTTTAAAAAATATAACGATATAAACGGCCACCCCATGGGTGATATGCTGCTGAGATCACTGGCGGACCTGCTTAAGATCTGCTGCCGTTCAACGGATATAATCTGCAGGTACGGAGGAGAAGAGTTCTGTATAATTTTACCTCATACGGACGCCAAAGGGGCACTGACCAAGGCTGAAAACATAAGGAAGCTTGTAGAAGATACGGAGTTTCCGAACCAGGAAAAGCAACCCAACGGGAATCTTACGATCAGCATAGGAGTATCAGAGATGCCCGCGCACGCTGATACCCCGGAAATGCTCATAAAACTGGCTGACGAGGCCCTGTACAAGGTGAAAGAACAGGGCAGAAACAATACCATAGCAGCGGAATGTCCCAATGATTATGTCGTGCCGTACAAGGCCAAAGAGATCATTACAGGTCCGAGGGACGTATAGTAATCCGAGAGGCGATATATTTAATGAAATCCGAAACCGTAATAGAAATTAACCTCCATGCCATTGAGAACAACATAAAAAAAATAAATGACGCGTCACGCGGCAAGGAACTGCTCGGGGTAGTAAAGGCCAACGCCTACGGACACGGTGAAATTCAGATCGCCAAGGCCCTGTGCGAACTGGGCGTAAGCAAGCTGGGAGTAGCCCGTGTGGACGAGGGAGTAAGACTCAGGGAACAGGGTATCGAAGGTGAATTACTGGTACTGGGAGGCGCGGAGGAAAACGAATATGAAGCATTACTGAATTACGATCTGGTCCCGGTGGTTTATAGTGACTCAATGGCGGAAAAACTCAACAAGTACCTGAACTTCAGGAACGAAACAGCCCCGGTACACATCAAGTTCGATACCGGCATGCACAGGCTGGGACTGCCTTATGAACAGCACGAAAAGTACATAAAAAGGTTCAGGGATTTCAGGCACCTTGAAGTCAGGGGTATCATGTCTCATTTTGTCGACGCCGGTATTAAGGAATGTGAATGGAGTAAACTGCAGATAAGCAGGTTTGAAACAATTCTTGACTCATGGAAAAAAATTTTTCAGGTTTTACCCTGTGATATTCATATTGAAAATACGGCCGGGTTTTCGAATTTTAACCTGGATTTTACAAACATGGCAAGGCTGGGGATTGCCATATACGGTTACGGAATGAACAGCCTGTGTCCTGTTTTGAGACTTCATTCCGTTGTAAAGGACATTAAGGAGTTGAAAAAGGACGAAACAGTAAGCTACGGAGGCTGGTTCAGGGCTCCGCAGGATATGAAGGTAGCGGTAATCCCTGTGGGATACGGAGACGGGTTCATGAGACAAAACAGAAAAGGGGCTGTTATTATTAACGGGGAGAAGGCACCCATTGTCAGCGTTGTGTGCATGGATTACTTTATGGTGGATGTATCAGGTATTCCTTCAGCAAAACTGGGCGACAGGGTTACCATTATCGGAGAAGATAATCCGGCCAATTACTGGGCAGGTGTATCAGGCACTATCGTTTATGAAGTTCTGACATTGTTAAATCCAAGAATAAGGAGAATATATAATGGAAAAAATTAAAGTTAAGAATGCCTTGATCAGCGCAACCAACAAGGAACTTATCGCGGGCCTTGCCAAAGATTTAGATAAGCTGGGAGTTAGAATATACAGTACCAAGGGGACCGCAAAATTTCTGGCCCGGATGGCTATAGAATCCTTTCCCATAGAAGAATATATAGGGTTTCCCGAAATACTGGACGGACGGGTAAAAACCCTTCATCCCAGGATCTTCGGAGGAATCCTGGCCAGACGTGAACTGGATTCTCATATTGAGCAAATGAAGGAGCATAATATAGTCGGATTTGATCTTGTGTGCGTGGACCTCTATGCCGTTGAAAAGGCAATTAATGAAAGCGGGAATCTTGAAACTGTAATTGAAAATATCGATATCGGCGGCATTTCCCTTATAAGGGCTGCGGCAAAGGCTTACAAGGATGTTGCCATACTTACGGACCCGGCGGATTTCGGTACGGTGATTGAGGAAATTAACAGCATAGGCGGCATTTCAATACAGACAAGAAAGACCCTGTCGGCAAAGGCGTTCAGGCTGAGTTCCATGTATGATAACCTGATCAGTAACTTCCTTTTTGATAAAAAAAGCTCGGCAGATACGATTGAACTTAGTCCGGTAATGGACCTGAGGTACGGAGAAAACCCGCACCAGGAGGCCACGTATTACAAGCTTAACAACAGAAGCACTTATATTAAGGAAGCAATAAAGGGAGATATATCATACAATAACCTTTTGGACCTTGAAGGCGCCGTTGATCTGTGTTTCGGCCTTAAAAGCATGTCTTATCCATACGTGGCCGTAATAGTGAAGCACGGAAGCCCTTCAGGCGTTGGTGTGTCAGACATTGATATATACGACGCCTTTAACAAGGCATGGGACTGTGATCCCAGATCGAGTTTCGGCGGTGTACTTGCCCTGAGCACTGATGTGAACACGGGCTTTCTTTCATTGCTGGTGGGAAAATTCATTGAAGTAATATCTTCAACATCCTTT
>JAFGOL010000238.1 GCA_016926495.1 Oligoflexia bacterium | reverse complement strand
TCTCCATCTAAAAAAATTTTCCACTCCGGCATTCCTTTAACAGCTACATCAATTTGATAATAAGGTTTAAATTTTTCCGCTTCCGGCATTTTTTGAAAGTCTTCATAATCTACGTATTTGGGCAGGCCCCTTATATCAACCAATTTTATATCCGTTATCTCTACAATCTCATCCTGTGATATGTCAAGCCCCACAGCGACTTTTTTATCAATATTGTCACAGGTATCCAGAAAAAGCGGGGTCCTTACCTTGTCTTTTTTTATATACTGAAGCTCCTGAGTAGTAGCGCATTTTGCCTGATCAATAAAAATAACTGCTAAAAAGAAAGTAACTGTAAATTTGCATACAAGTTTTTTCATAAATAACTCCTTAAAGTCCAGCAATTGATAACATAGAAGGCAGGGATAAATCAAGACATTTTTGTAAAAATTACAAGAAGGCCAAAACACCGCAAAAACGAGCTAAACCAGTACACACAAGGGTTTGCCGGAAATTTAAAATTTGCTCCGTCTAATTTAATCCCTTCCTTGTAATTACGCTTGTATTGACAAATATTGCTTGTTATGTTAAATAGATACATGTTATGAATGAAAACAAAAAATCAGACACCATACAAATACGGGTTTCGGCCAATGACAAGAAAAAGCTTAAAAGGCTTGCTGACACAAACAGGCTCACCATATCCGAATATATAATAAAAATGTGCCTTCTTGATAACACCAGTGACACCTTACGGCAAATATATTCAGAGCTTGCCTGTGCCGGCAATGATAAAAGTTATTATTTTGCTTTTTTAAATGACTACCTTATGAAAGTACCGGTGTACTTATGGAAAAGTATCACTGACTATAAACCGGATTTTCCTGAGCAGGGCGACCTTGCGTACGTTGCCGCGCTCATGGAGCAGACCGCCCATGTAAGAAATCTTAGCACACCGTCATGGTGCAGCGATGTCAAGGCGCTGGATGAACCGTTTATGGCAAGCAGTATAAAAAAACTGCGTTTGTACCTTCTTATAAATTCTCCGGTACCATTCAGAAAAAGAAACATATTCATAGACAGCAGCGCAGGTGACAGGGTATGAAAATAAAACTTTCCAAAGAATATATTCTGGAATTATTTAAAGATCTTAATAGCGAGCTTGAACAGCAAAACATACGGGGAGAATTATACCTGCTTGGAGGCGCGGTAATGTGCCTGCAATTCAACGCGCGTCCCTCAACTTATGATGTAGACGCTGTTTTTGCACCCAGAACATCCTTCTTAAAAGCCATTAAAAAAGTAGCCGAAAAAAACAGTATCACCGAGGACTGGCTTAATGACGGGGTTAAGGGGTTTATCAGCACAAAAGGGACTTTTGACAATTATCTTGATCTTCCGAACCTTAAAATATTTTCGGCAAGCGCAGAATACCTCCTTGCAATGAAATGCCTTTCAATGAGGCTGGGACTTGAATTTCATGATGAAAGCGATGTCCGCTATCTTTTAAGGTACCTTAATATTACAAAACAGGAAGAGGTAATTAAAATTATAGAAAAATTCTATGACAGTAATTTTATTCCGCAAAAAACCTATTACGCCATTCAGGAGATGCTGGAATAAATCAGACGGAGCAAAAAATAAGCCGCCAAAGCAGTTTATCCTTGAGCATGGTTCTGTAGTTATATCAAAACTTCTTAAAGACATGCTCGTCTTTAAATTTTTTTGCAATTTCTTTTGCTTCCTGTGTTTGGGCTTTTTGAGTAAATTCCAGAAGTTCTTCCAGCCAGTTTAATTTGTCTTCAACCGGAACTTTCATATATTCAATTATCTGTTCAATATCCAGTTTATACCTTAAATTAAGCTGAGACATTTATTTTTTTCCTAACAGATTATTTACATCTTCCAGCATTTCAACATCACTTAAATCCCTGGGGCGGGCTGCAAATTTCTTCATTGTAATCAGATCATCTATAGATGCCAGATATACCTTAATCTTTCCCATTAATATTTCTTTTTTATTATCAAATGCTTTTTCAAAATCCAGCGGGTGCGCAAGAACAACATCTATTACTTTATAGTTATTTTTTTTATGAAAAAAACTAAACGCTTTTAAATTTTTGTTATTTATCCAATCACTGAGAATATCAGAATCCGCAAGACCGACAGGATCAACAGGTAACTTTGGCACATAATCCAGCTTATTCAACAAAGTAGTTAATTTTACTATATTATCTTTTTTAACAGATACAATTAAATCAATATCCTGTGTACTTCTGGGCACCCCGTGCAAATTAACGGCAAGCCCTCCTACGAGTAAATATTCTATTTTTTCCTTATATAATTTTTCAAATATTTCCGTGTAAAACATTTTTATAATATAGCAGAATTATTTTATTTTAAAACCAATTATTAATGCGGCTTTACAATAACCTTAAGAGAATCCCGTCCGTCAGCCGCTGTTTTAAATGCCTTTGCTATATCGTCTATACCAAACCTGTGGGTTATCATGTCGCTTACATTCACGTTGCCTGAACGTATCATTTCAAGGGCCTGAATATTATCAAGGGGAGAGGCGCCGTAACAGGTTTTTAGCGTGACATCAATGCGCCAGAAAGCGTTAAAATCAACATCCACGTTTTCGCCGGGTTTCGGGACGGCAAAAAACAAAACAGTGCCACCCCTGTCCACTGATTGCAGTGCCTGTTTGCACGCGGAAAGCACTCCGGCGCTTATTATGACCTTACCGGCAAGCCGGCCGTTATTAACCTTTTTGATAAATGACGGCAAATCCTGGTTTGCGTTCACAACATGTTCGGCGCCGTATTTTTTCGCGGCTTCAAGCCTGTACTCATTAATATCCGTCACGATTATCCTTCCGGCACCCATTGCCTTTGCGAGCTTTATAATAAGAAGGCCTATTATTCCGGCGCCCAGTACCAAAAGGTTATCGCCGGGATTAAGGTTGATCGCCTTAATCGCCCTTACCGCGGTACCCAGAGGCTCTACAAAGGAGGCTTCTTCATACGAAACTTCGTCCGGCAGGATCAACGTGCCTGTATCAATGCTTTTTCCCGTTACCTTTAAATATTCCGAAAAACCTCCGGGATCAAAATTATTTTTTGTAAGAAACGTATCGCACGCGGTGTTATGTCCGTTTACGCAATAAGCACATTGGTCGCAGGGAACATGGTGAGTGGAAAAGACCCTGTCGCCTTTTTTGAATTTTTTAACATCCTTTCCGACCTCTGCTATTTCACCCGCTATTTCATGCCCCAGAACAAGAGGGGCTTTTTTTATCCTGTACCATTCCATAATGTCGCTGCCGCATATACCGGAGGCCATGATCTTAATAAGGATATCGCCGTTACGAATTTCAGGCACGGGCAAGTTAACGACCCTTACATCGCTGTTATTGTAGTACATTCCGGCTTTCATTACGTTCTTTATCCCTGTTTCTTCTTTCCCTTGAGATCATTATAAAGACTGAGGGCTTCCTCCGCGGTTTTACCGTCGTGAACTATTGAGCCTATTGCCTGTATCATCGCGACCGGGTGTTCGTTCTGGAAAATGTTTCTTCCCATGTCAACACCGACAGCACCTGCCTTAATCGCCCTGTATGTAAAATCCAGTGCTTCCTTTGTGGGCTTTTTAGTGCCTCCGGCTATAACTATAGGAGCAAGGCATGCTTCAACCACTTCCTCAAACCCCTCGGTGTAATATGTTTTTACAATATCGGCGCCGTCTTCGGACAATACACGCGCCGCGTGCTTGAGGTACTTGATAGCGTCTTTTTTATCTTCCGCCGTGAGTTCCGCGCCTGATTCGCTTTCGCCCTTTACGAATTTTGTCAGTGCCGGGTCACTGCCAACAGCGGTTATACCTATTGCCACAAGGCCGTACCTGTGCGCAATGTTTGTAAGGCTTGTAAGGTTGCCGATTGTTTTTGACTGGTTCTTTAGTCCCACAAAACATGACGCGGTAAAGCCAACGGCATTTACCCTGATCATTTCCTCTACGGATACTGTTACTATTTCGTCGTCCAGTTCCTCGGCCCTGCGCATACTGCTGCCGCCGGTTGCCCTTATAATAACAGGTGTCCTGGTCCTGGAATCTATGCTTGTTTTCAATCCGCCTATCGTGGGGCTAATTGCGTCGCAATAAGGAAGCAGGGGTTCAATAGTTTCCCTTAAATTTATAAGCCCGCTCGGCGCGCCCTGAAAATATCCGTGATCAACGGCAAGCATAACGGAACGTCCGGACTTTGGATTAAACATCCGCGCCATCCTGTTCTGAATTCCGCTCCACTCAACCTTGTAATTAAAAACACTGTTCATACCAATAATCCTCCATATACGATAATCCCGCCTAATATCATTTCTTTTGACCGAATTGTCAAGTAAGCACTTTCACGCAAAATCCGCACAAAGCAGCATTAAGGCCGGAATACTGCGAACCAGATGATATACATAAAAAAACAATCTCCGGGTGCTGACGCGCCCCTTGGCATCCACCGACGGTTAAGGTGGAACTAAAAGAGCGATTCGCTTCGCTAAACGCTACTTTTGCCTTCGGCACGTTCCGCCTTAACCGGGTGGATACCTGCCAAGATGGCGCGAGGCACCCTCTAATTGTTTTTTAATCAAATTTTATCATCTGGTTCGCAGTATTCCGGCCTTAAAAAGAAACCGCGGAGTCCATGGTTTCTCAATGGGGGGAGAAGGACTCCGCAGTCTCGGGGGGAGGTCAGAACCTTTTAATGTTTCCATTAACAAGGGATATTTTGAGGCTGTAGGCGTCTTTTGACTGCGAGCTTTTGAACGTGTCCGCCCAGCCGTTGACATACGTAATATCGTACTTGTATTTCACGCCGTCGTCGGGCCTTATGCCCACCATGCCGTTATTTATCTTAAGATCGACATTGTATTCGGGCCTGATCAAACCTATCTTGCCGTTGGAGCCTTCAGCCCTGAGCAGTATGCCCGCAGGGACCTTGATATCACATCTTGTGGCAACCGGTTTATTCAGGTTAAGGACGATGGTATCGCCGTTTTCCTCAACATAATTATCGCTATTATATTTATCGGAACCCACACATTCCCACGAAAAGGTATTGTCATCCGAATTTGCGAATTCAAAGCTTCCGTTGGAAAAATTTATAGTAACATTTTTTATCTTTTTCTTTATTTTTCTGCTGTCGCTGAATTTTACTTCCTTGAAGTTGAACGTATTATCAATGTCTATAAGTCCGCCCATTATGGTTACCTTGCCCGTGTTGCCGTCCACCTTGAAGATGGGCGTAAATTTCCATATCAGGATCACTACAAACAGCATTACTATTGAAACAGTACCTAAAAAGCCCAGTACCAGCCACTTTATAACGGGGTGCTTAGGCGGCTTTTGCAGCTTTAGGCCTCTTTCCAGAAGATATCTGCTTGCAACCTGTTCAGGCTCGCCAAGTGAGGATAATATACTATCTATGCTCTGCGTACCGTCCCTTTCCTGCGCCTCAAGCACATGGCTTTTTATCTCAGTTATTATTTCGGCTTTTTCACTAACGGATATAGGCCCCAGCGCCTTTTCCAGTATAGTAAGATAACCTTCAAGTTTTGAAGAATTTGTAACCATAATTCCCCTCCTTAATTATTCAGCCCCCTGAATATCTCGGTAAGTTTAAAAAACTCCTCCTGCATATCGTCGGCAGTGCTTTTACCCTTTGCGGTCAGAGAATAAAATTTTCTGGGATGACCGCTAAGGTTATTTGTTTCCCATATAGAAGAAAGCAGCCCTTCACTCGTCATTCTGTTTAAAATGGGATAAAGAGTTCCTTCCTTTACAGGAAGATCATACTTCTTTAATAAATCCAGTATTTCAAAACCGTACAAACGCTCCTTGCTCCCTATCAGGCTAAGCAAACAAAGTTCAAGATATCCCTTCCTGATCTGTGTCTTCCAGTTTGTAATATCAAATACCATGTAACACAACATACATAGTATTACCAGGTATGTCAACAAATTATTTTTCTATTATTTAAAAAATTTTTTTATACTTTAAAATGCAGCCAGGTATTGTTATTTATCTATAACAATTCATAAATAAAATTCGAGGAGGAATATTAATGGAAAACAAAAAAATTGCCAAAGATGACATCTGGTATTTAAAGCAGTCTCCAAAGCTTGGAGCGGCACTTCAGCACTTTACATTAACATGCAGGGAAAAATCAGTAATAGACAATAAAACTCGCGAACTTATACAAATGGCAGTTGCTTCGGTTTCAAGATGCGCGCACTGTACAGAAAGTCACCTTAAAAAGGCTATTGAAGCCGGGGCCACCAGGCAGGAAGTCGCTGAAGTATTGCTGATAGCCTCAATGCAGAGGGCAAGGACAGAGCTTTCGTGGCATGGTGAATTTTTTCAGGCTGAGCTTGGCTGATCAAACCACGTAATGATACGGCTTACCGGTTAAATAAAGCTCAATATTGTCTATTACCGACTCTGTCAGCCTCTCTATTGATTCTTTTGTATTCCACGAACAAATGAGGCGTGGCAAAAACTTTAGGATGAGAAATCAAGGGATTTGAAGCATCAGGCGGTTCCTTTTCAAATACATCTATAGTCGGATAAACCTGATATTTGGACATGCCCTTAATACTTCACAATTAAGCGGCGTTGAAACATTGTTCAAAATAACAGAAGCATCGCCTATCCTTTCTATAAGAATATTCTTTTCCGGATCTACAGGATTGGAATCCGCTATATAACCTGCCCCTAAAGCAAGCAGGCGTTCTCTTTGTGATGGTGTTAAATGAATTTTACCTATTACATTAATTGTATTCACAAATATTACTCC
>JAFGOL010000237.1 GCA_016926495.1 Oligoflexia bacterium | reverse complement strand
TATGCAACCAGACGGAGCAGAGTTTTAAAATCCCTGTAACCCTTTGCCACCGAGTGATCCAGGCGTTTTTACAAGTTAGTCCGTCTGAAGTTTCCTTACGGACTTGGAATTATTGTTGATAAAAAGCCAAAGCCTCTATATTACAAAAATTAATGTGTAAAATAATTGATTTGGAATCCTTCGGCAGAAAAGATCATTTTTGTTACTTTAAGAATTATGAAAATCCGTTTATCAATGTCGCAACAGAGCTTGAAACAAAAAACTTTATCCCTTACTGCAGGGGAAAAAAAATTTCCCACTTTGATTTTATATTTTACTGCCTGTGTCACGCCGTATTCAACACCCCTGAATTCATGACGAGAATAAGGGGAGATAACATAGTAATCCATGACACCCTGTATCCTTCCTGCCCGGTGATGGGCGCAAACGGGGTTTTCAACCTGGCGACTTTTGAGTTCATTGATGATATTGACGAATTTGCGAAAAGAAGCGCCAAGGCCGGAGAAAACGCAAAAACGGAAAAAAAACTTCAGGGCAGGGACCCCGCGGTTGATAATTACCTTTATGCTGCTTATATACCATGGGGAACGCCTCTCTCAGTACATTTTCCCTATAGAAGCAGCAGGGATTTTTCAATCCCGGTCATAGGTTGGAGCAAATATAAAAAATCCGGAAAATCGCTGAAAATCAATTTTTATATCCAGGTCCATCATAGCCTTGTAGACGGAATTCACATTCATCAGATGACAAAAAAACTAAAAGCAAGGATTAATTCATATTGTTCCCCATAATATGCTGAAACGCTTAAATCATTTACAGAAATTTAAAAAGTTGCTGTATTGCCTGATAGTTACAGGCTTGTCCTGTTTTGAGTATAGAAATACTTTTAATATATATCAATTTTCCCTTCGTGTTTGGAACAAAAAAATATAAAATAAAGTAACAAATTTCCTCCCCAAGTTGGGTTTACTTTAATAAAAAATAAAAGGAGGAACCAGAAGATGAAAAAAAACAGACATCAAAAATTATTAGGAGTATTTACTCTTGTCTTTTTTGTTACATCTTTTTCCTGCGGAAAATTAGAGGATGAAACGGTAAACAATGCTGCAGCCGCGATACGATCAGTATTGATATCCGACGCGGACAATCTGTTTGTTGCTTCAAAAAACCTCTACAAGATCAATGCCCAAAACAACGTGGAAAAAGCCCTTTACCTTGACGCGGAAGGAAACCAAGTTGATACTTCAGACACAATAGCGGTATACGACGTAAACGACGATTATGTAATCATTGTTTTCGGTTTTAGCGAAGGACAGTACGGATACAGCGGTATTCTCGTAAACAAAAATACCGAAGCAGCATACTTACTGGGTGAAGAAAACGTAGCAACCGGACTTTTACCCTATAGCGAAGGAAATTCATTCAGAAACTCAAAGGTAGTATTGGCTGATTACAATGATCATATCTTTTTCAGTACAATAAAATGCGAAGGTGCCTGTAACAATGTAATAAGGAGACTGGATGTTTCAAACCCCGAAGCAATAACATCGCAGCAGTATACATCAGACAATGAATGGATAGACGCTTTCACCACAGATCCGTCGGGTAACTTATTATACTCGGGCTACCGCTATGAAAATGCCAACCTGTTGTCAGCAATTTACAGGGTTAAAAAGGCAAATTCCGCAATCGAAAATCTTCAAAATACTTCAGGCTCCATATCTCTATGGAAAGCGGCTGACAGCAAACTGTACTACCTTAGTTCAAACGACATTTATTCAATTGACATTGACTCCGGCTTTGATTACTCAGAAAGCCTATACGGTACTTTATCCTCTGGCTTTAGCAATAGCGGATCATATGTCTTTAATTTTTCAGACAAGACAGTAGTTGTGGCCTCGGACGGCCTGAAGTCTTTTGAAGTTTATAATTCCACAGATACGCCAAGCGTTACCAGTCTCAGCGGTGTTTTTAATTCCATAACAGCGGTTGTGGCCACAGATGATCATTATTATATTGCCGGAACAAATTCCAGCAGCAAACCTTTCCTGGCGGAATGTAATCTTTCACATAACTGCACCGCTCTCGCCGACATTCCCGCGAATACTTACGACATCTACAATATGAGCATAAACAGTGATGATGAAATTATCTTTAACGCCCTTAAAATGGCTGACGGACTTAAAATAGTAGCAAAGGTCAAACCCGGCGAGGGAGTAACCATACTTGACGAACAGCTTAATGTTGAAGTCACTACTCTTGTCAGAATTAGATAAAAAAACCTAAAGCAGGTGTTTGCATTGAGTATTGATATAGAAAAGTACTACAGGGAATATGCACCGATGGTCATCAGGAGATGCAGATACCTGCTGGGAAACAATGAGAGGGCGATAGAAGCCATGCAGGATACTTTTGTAAGACTACTAATAAACAAGGACAGGCTGGTAGATACTTCGCCGTCCGCTTTGATGCTCAAAATAGCCACAAACGTTTGCCTTAACCTGCTTAGAAAGGAAAAACACATGTTTGACGACATTCCTGAAATAGCAGACACGCTTTACGTTGAATCAAAAGCCGATGATATCGCAAACAGGCAGCTTCTTATAAAAATGTTCAGCAGGGAAAAGGAAAGTACCGCGATGATTGCCATTCTTATATTCATAGATGAAATGACGCTCGAAGAAACCGCCAGGGAAGTGGGAATGTCAGTATCAGGAGTACGCAAAAGATTAAGATTTTTACAGGGCAAATTTAAAAATCTTAAATCGAGGTATTTTTATGAATAATAAAAAACGCCTGTCCTATTGGGACATTGAAAAACTTGGTAAAAAGGAGTTAAGTGATATGGAGCTTGGCAAACAGGATACGGAAAAACTATCCTACATAGAAAAATCGGATAAAGAACTTTTAAAGGAATTTCCGCCAGAAATAATGATAGGGAAAATTGAAAAAAAATACAAAGAATATACTGATAGCAGATTTTCAGGCAAGGCAGCAAGATTTCTCTCTAAATTTAAACAACCGACTTTAAACCGTTATTCCCTTGCAGGAATAACGGCTGTACTGCTTTTATTGATCATTAATTACAACCTGAGTAACGGACCGGACATAATACTCAAGGGAGAACCTAATCTTGCAATATTCAAAAAATTATCCGAAACCGACGCTTTAAAACTGGAAAACAATTCAACGGTTGAAGTCGGCGATATAATTCAAATCCAATACAATGCCTCGGGATATAAATACGGCATTATCTTTTCGATAGACGGCAACGGTAAAATCACCCTGCACAGCCCGACAGATAGAAACGACTACGCTTTTGAAGCTGTTGACAACTCCTTCCTGCCTAATGCCTTTGAACTTGACAACGCCCCCAATCACGAAAAGTTCTACATGGTGCTGTCCGACATCAAATTCAGGGTCTGCGATATATTGGACAAAATAGACAAATCAGGTAACATAACCTTTACTGGTAACAATTTTTACGTAACTACTTTTACGCTAATTAAAAAGGGTGACTTATGAAAAAAATATTTATTCTTTATTTTTTGGCGGCGTCTTTGCATTGTTATGCGGCAAAGGAATACTCCCGCTATTCAATAATTATCGGAAAAAACGAAGGCGGTCATGGAAGGCCGGAACTCAGGTACGCGACAACGGACGCGACATCTATTTCAGGGTTGCTTGAAGAATTCGGG
>JAFGOL010000236.1 GCA_016926495.1 Oligoflexia bacterium | reverse complement strand
TCAGGTCTTGTTATCGCGACAGGTTTTTTCACGGACAAAACAAGTAAGGGCGAAAAGGAAAAACTATATAAAACATTGAGGGATTTTGGTTACCTCAGCAATGAGATCGAAGAAGCCTTAAAAGAAGTAAGGACCGTACCAAAGGAGCAGATACTTTATTTCAGTGAGCTTGTGGAGCTTGTCGCGAGCGAAATTGAAACCCTGCACGAGGAAATATCAAGCAGGGAAGATAAAATTTCCGAGCTTAACAAGGAACTCGGCACAAGGTACAGGTATGACAACATGATTGGCAAAAGCGCCCCGATGCAGACCCTGTATACATTGCTGGACAAGATAAAGCACAGTAGCAGTACGGTATTGGTGGAAGGCGAAAACGGTACCGGAAAGGAGCTGATAGCAAAGGCCATACATTATAATTCAAACAGGAAAAACAAGATTTTTGTCGCACAGAACTGTTCGGCTTTTAACGACAACCTGCTTGAGTCCGAGCTTTTCGGACACATAAAAGGCGCTTTTACAGGTGCCGTGAAAGATAAAAAAGGCCTTTTTGAAATTGCGGACGGAGGCACTTTCTTTCTTGATGAAATAGGTGATATGTCCCTTGCCATGCAGGTAAAGATATTAAGGGTGCTGCAAGAGGGGACCTTTATACCCGTCGGCGCGACTGAACCCAAAAAGGTTGACGTAAGGATAATTGCCGCTACAAACAGGGAGATAAAGGAAATGATAATGAAGGGTGATTTCAGGGAAGACCTTTATTACAGGATCAATGTTATTAATGTAAATGTGCCCCCCCTGAGGGACAGGCAGGAGGACATACCCCTGCTTACCGATTACTTTCTCGAAAAAGCGTCCAAGGAATCGGGCTCAATGAAAAAAAAGCTTTCCAAGAAGCTTTTGGCGAAGATGATGGAATACCAGTGGCCCGGGAATATAAGGGAACTTGAGAATGAAGTAGAGAGGCTCGTTGTTCTTGCCGGTGACGAGGCAATCATAGATATCGATCTTTTATCCGCCAGAATTAATGACAGCAGTGATAAAAAAACGATAAAGTACGGCGGTAAATTAAAAGACGCCATTGAAGATCTGGAAAAGGACCTTATTGAAGAGGGGCTTAAAAGGAACAGCTGGAATAAGTCCAAGCTTGCCAAGGACCTTGGGATAAGCAGGGCCAGCCTTATATCCAAGGTCGAAAAATACGAACTCGAAAAAAGAAAAGGTAAATAAACCGGATATATATGAGTAAAAGAATTCTTGTTTTGTCTCCTCACCCGGACGATGATGTAATAGGAATGGGCGGGACCATTGCCCTGAATGTACAGAACAATGTTTTTGTGGAAGTCGTGTATGTTACCAACGGCTACGGAAGCGTAAGGGGAAGAGGATTTGACGCATATTCCAGGGACGAATTTATCAAAATAAGGGAAAGAGAGGCAATTGAAAGCCTGAAGATAATAAGTAACGGCAGGAAAAATATAGCGCACCGTTTTCTGGGTATAAGCAGTGCGCAGATTAAATCCGACCCGGAAATTTTTGCAGGCAGGTTAACGGAGATTATAAAAAAGAATAAATTTGAAGAAATTTATATGCCGCATCTTAATGACAGGCATCCCACTCATATAGCGGTAAGCTCGGCAGCCAGGTCTCTTGTTGAGGACCTTGGCGGAGATTACGAAGTCTGGGGTTATGAAACATGGAACCCCATACCCTTTGACGGTGATATTAAATATGTTGATATCAGCGATTATATCGAAAAAAAGGAAAAAGCGATTAATGCTCATAAAAGTCAGTGCGCCGTTAAGGATTTTGTGGCTGGAATAATCGCGAAGAATAAGTATAACGCCATATACGCGGACATAAACAGCCCTGTCAGGGTGCAGTTTGCCGAAATATTCCAAAAGATGTTCTAAATTGAAACACTATGTTCAATTTTGAAACGTATTGAAACGTAAAATCAGGGGCTTCAAGCTGGTACTTAATTTGCATTAAAAATTATGTAAGAATAATTTGAGAGGTTAGCATGATGCCTGAACCGCCTTTTATACAGTACTGGGATGGAAACAGAAAATACAAGTTTTATGTTTTTGAACCAATGAGGATTGAATACAGGGATGGAAGATTTGCAAGGCTGGGCAGTCCGAACACCGAAAACCCGTTTATGGCCGTTACACCGGTTTCAAGACACCTGAGCATATCGGTCCATAATACCCGCAGCAGGATCATTATAGCAGGTGCCGCAAGGGAGCATCTTGCAGTCACTGATCCCGTGTTTTTTAGCTTTTTAAATTTTGAGTTTTTTGTCGATAATATAAAATCCGGCGACGAGATTTTTCATACAACGGGACTTGTCTGTGATTCCCTGGTGTCAAGGTCCGTAACGGACATGGCCCTGTCATACTCCAGGATGGACGATATGGTTTTTATCGCCGGAGAAACAGGCACGGGCAAGGAGATCATGGCCAGAAATATGCACTACAACAGCAGGCGGAGGCATAACAGGTGCAATGTGCTGGATTGCTCGCGCATTGTGCCTTTTACCGGTGAGCGCGAGCTTTTCGGAAACATAAAAGGAGCTTACAGCGACGCAGTCAGTGCCACGTCCGGTGTTTTCGCCGCGACGGGCGAGGGTACGCTTATTATTGACGAAGTGGCAAACATTCATCTGTCCGTCCAGGCGGCGCTTTTAAGGTGCATGGAAAATAATGAGTTTAAACATATAGGGGCTGACAGTATAAAAAAACACAAGGCAAGGATCATTGTCCTTTCAAATATTATGCCCGAGGAACTGCTGGAAAAGGGAATATTGCGCGAGGACCTTTATTACAGGACAGAACGGCATATTATTAAGTTGCCCTTACTCAGGGAGCGTAAGGAGGACATACCCAGGCTCGCAAAATATTTTTGCGGGGAGAACATAAGGATGTCCCTTGAGGCTGCCCAATATTTACATGATTATAACTGGCCGGGTAATATCAGGGAGCTTAAGACGGTGCTGGAAAGGGCGATGATGCTTTCGGGCGGCGGTAATATTGAAAGGAAGCATGTTTTGTTACAAAACCGTTTTGACAACAGCGGGTCTGAATTTCAGCATACCGGTAAACTTGCGGATTTTGAAAAATACGTCATACAAAAAGCCTTGAAAAAATATAATTCGAATATCAGCCTTATAAGCAGGGAGCTGGGTATTTGCAGGAGCACGCTCATGGAAAGAATAAAAAAATATTCCCTTTTATAAAGAATTACAATATAGTCAGTCCATTATGGACATAGATATTATAAGACACTCTTTATCTCATGTAATGGCCGCCGCGGTGCTTGACATGCATAAATCGGCTAAACTCGGCATAGGCCCCGCCATATCTACAGGATTTTATTACGATTTTAAGTTTGAAACCGAGCCCGGGGCGGACGAATTCAATGAAATTGAAAAGAGAATGAAGAAAATCATAAAGCAGAAAATCCCTTTTGAAAGGTATGAAATGAGTGTTGACGAGGCCATAAAATATTACAGTGAAACCGGGAACGAATTCAAGGCGGAGCTTATCAGCGACTTGAAACAAAAGGGCGAAACCGTTGTCAGCTTTTATAAAACGGGAAATTTCACGGATCTTTGTAAGGGCCCCCATGTAAGTAATACCGGCGATATACCCATTGATATTTTCAAAATAGATAAGATTGCCGGGGCATACTGGCGAGGCGACGAAAAGCGCCCCATGCTTACAAGGATATACGCGCTTGCTTTTGGCAGCAGCGAAGAATTAAAGGATTATGTTGAAAAACGGGAGGAAGCCCTTAAGCGCGATCACCGCAGGCTGGGACAGGAACTTGAACTTTATACAACCCATGATGAAATCGGGGCCGGTTTAATATGCTGGACACCTAAAGGCGCGAGGATCAGGTCCGTTATCGAGGATTTCTGGCGAAAGGAACATTTCAGGAACGGTTACGAACTCCTGTATACTCCACATCTGGGAAAGAGCCTTTTATGGGAAATATCGGGTCATGTCGATTTTTATAACGAGAACATGTATTCGCCCCTGGATATCGAGGGTGTTAATTATTACGTGAAACCCATGAACTGTCCTTTTCATATCATGGTCTATAAGTCGTCCAAACATTCTTACAGGAATCTTCCCCTTCGCTGGGCGGAACTCGGAACTGTCTACAGGTACGAGCGTTCGGGCGTGTTGCACGGGCTTCTCAGGGTCAGGGGATTTAC
>JAFGOL010000235.1 GCA_016926495.1 Oligoflexia bacterium | reverse complement strand
TAACACTTCAGGCAGCGCTGTTTTTCCCTCGTTTTCGAGTTTCCTTTTTTCCTGCATAAGATTGTAAAAAAGTTTTTTCTGTGCCTGTGTCGTGCCTATTTTAACCATTCTGAAATTGTCTATAAGAAATTTAAGAATGTATGAGCGTATCCACCATGAGGCATAGTATGAGAGCTTGGCCCCTTTTTCCGGATTATACATGCTTATAGCTTTCATAAGCCCTATGTTGCCTTCCTGGATCAGGTCCATAAGGTTCTGGTAACTGCTCCTGTATTCAAAGGCTATCTTGACAACCAGCCGTAGATTTGAGGTTACGAGTATTCTGGCGGCTTCAATGTCACCTTGCTGCATTCGTTTGACCATATCTGATTCCTGTTCGGGGGTCAGGATTGGGTACCTTGAAATTTCAGCAAGGTACGCACGCAGGCCGTCGTATGGAACAGGTATGTTGTTTACCCTTGCGGGTACGAGATTTTTTTTATCAGTTTTCATTTTTACTAAAGTGCTTCCGTAAATATATTGAGACGCATACAATAAAAACCACGAGGCTTATGCCCTGGCTTGTTGTCAGAACACCGTCAATGATATACCCCCTTACTGAATCGCCCCGGAATATTTCTATAATGGATCGTCCGATGGGATAAACAATTCCGTACAGGAGCAAGTTTTCTCCGGCGAATTTTGATCTTTCCGCGTTACGGTATAATAATATGAATGTGAAAAGATTCCATGTCGCCTGGTATAGCTGTGTGGGATGAAGGGGAACACCCAGGGGTCTTGTTACGCTTTCCGGATTGGTAATGGCATACGCCCACGGCAAATCACACGGTATACCGTGGCAGCAACCGGCCAGGGTACATCCCAGCCTGCCGAATATTTGTCCCAGTGCCACGTAAGTGATTAAAAAATCCGCCAGTTTAAGCATGGATACCTTGTGCTTTTTGCAGAAGAGATACGTGGTAAGGATTCCTCCTATAAGTCCCCCGTAGTAAGTTACTCCGCCGTCCCAGAATTTGAAAATGTCAACCGGATGATGAAAGTAATAAGAGGGCATTTCTATAAAAGTATGAAAAAGGCGGGCTCCTATCGCGGCCCATATTATTATTGAAGGGAACAGCACTGACAGCTTTTCAGGATCAAATCCGAATTTAGACGCTTTTTTTTGCGCAAGGTACATGGCAAGCATAAACCCTATGGCAAGCATGAGCCCGTAACCCCTTATTGGAATCGGACCGATTCTGATTATGGTTGGGAGCATCAGTTTCTCCTTTAATAATATTTAAGTTTAACATATACCATCTTACTGATAATATTAAAAGTAAAGATAATGTTTTTTTCAATTATTGATGAAAGGAGGTTTATATCGCTGTGAAGGTCGCTTATATCAGGGAGCTCGGAAATTATATAGACAGTGAAGTTACAATCAGGGGATGGATTTACAATACCAGGTCCAGCGGGAAAAAGATCAGGTTCATGATCCTGCGTGACGGGACGGGATTACTTCAGGGTGTGTTGGTACAGGGAAATATTGATGAAAAATACATGGATGAGTTTGATAAGCTTACGCAGGAAACATCCGTCGAAGTTACGGGTGTTGTAAGAAAAGATGAAAGGGCGGTCGGTGGCGTTGAACTGGGTGTTTCTTCATACAGGATCATTTCCGGAAGCGTTGATTTTCCCATATCCCCCAAGGAGCACGGTACAGCGTTTTTGATGGAGAACAGGCATTTGTGGCTGCGATCCAAAAAACAGGCAGCGATAATGCGGATCAGGGCGAGGGTTATAAAGGCCATGAAGGATTACCTGGACAATAACGGTTTCGTCGGCGTTGAAAGCCCCATATTGACGCCCAGCGCCTGTGAGGGCACTTCAACGTTGTTTTCCTGCGATTATTTCGGCGAGAAAGCTTATCTTTCCCAGAGCGGACAGCTTTACGCCGAGGCAACTGCGTTTGCACTGGGCAAGGTCTATACTTACGGCCCGACTTTCAGGGCTGAAAAATCGAAAACCAGGAGGCATCTTACCGAGTTCTGGATGCTGGAGCCTGAAATGGCTTTTTATGATCTTGAAATGGACATGGAACTTATTGAGGATTTCGTGGAATATGTTATTTCAACCGCCGTGTCCGAATGTAAAAATGAACTGGCTGTTATTGAGCGTGATATATCTACGTTATTAAATATTAAAAAACCTTTTCCCAGGATTACTTATTCTGAAGCCGCCGATATCCTTGAAAAGGAATGTGACGATTTTGTCAGGGGCGGGGATTTTGGTGGAGGGCATGAAACCGTTCTCGCCGGTAAATTCGAAAAGCCGGTGTTTATATATAACATGCCGAAAAACATAAAGGCGTTTTATTTTAAAAAATGTGATGATCCGGGATTTGTAAAGGGCTGTGATTTGATAGCTCCCGAGGGTTACGGCGAAATTGTGGGAGGTGGACAGAGGGAGGACAATTATGATGCTCTGCTTCAGAGCATTAAGGAACACGGATTGAATGAAAAGGATTATGATTGGTACCTTGATCTGAGAAAATACGGCAGTGTTCCACACGCGGGCTTCGGGATTGGTATTGAAAGAACTGTTGCATGGATATGCGGGATACCTCATCTTCGTGAAACGATAGCATTTCCCAGGATGTTGAATCTACTTAAACCATGACATATTTATGAAAAAAATATTTTTTTTAAATCTTGGATGTCCCAGGAACCAGAAAGACGGCGAGACTGCGCTTGCCCTGCTCCTGCCGGGCGGATTTGTGATAACGGAGGACCCCGGTGAAGCCGATTTACTGCTTGTAAATACATGCGCTTTTATTGATGATGCCAAGGAGGAGAGCGTTTCCGAAATTATCAGGCTTTCATCATATAAGGAAAACCGTCCGGACAAACCCATGTTTGTAATGGGTTGCCTGTCGCAGCATTATGCGAACGAATTGATGAAGGAGCTTCCTGAAGTCGACGTGTTTATCGGTACAAGCGTTTTTAACAAGATTAAGGATATATACGTAAGATTTCTGGATGACGGTAAGAGAGCTTCTTATGTATCCGCTCCCGGCCTTGTGGAAGAACCCTGCGATTACGATATACTTTACAGCAACGGGTATATCCCGGAAACAGGCAGGTATTCGGCTTATTTAAAAATATCCGAAGGTTGCAACAACAGGTGTTCATACTGCGTTATTCCTTCTATAAGAGGTAATTTAAAGTACAGATCAACGGAAGCAATAATTAATGAGGTCAAACGTCAGGTTAACCGGGGCATAAAAGAATTCGTGTTTATAGCTCAGGATTTAACCGCTGACCCTGTTTTTTTGAGCAGGCTTTTGAGGCAGATATTGAAATCACCCCGTAATTCGGCGCCTGAATGGATCAGGCTGATGTATTGTAACCCATGGGGTATTGATGATGAGCTTTTGAAAATTATAAATAATGAGGAAAAAATTCTTAAATATATTGATATGCCCATACAACACATCAGTAACAACGTGCTCAGGGCAATGAACCGCAAGGCAGGTACTTCAAGGATCAAGGCTGTTGTGGATAAACTGGTTAAATACGGAATTACAATAAGGACCACAGTCATGACCGGGTTTCCGGGGGAAACGGACAGGGATTATCAATTGCTTCATGATTATATATCGCAGGGTTATTTTCACTGGATGGGGGTTTTTGCGTATTCAGAGCAGGAAGGTACAGATGCAATCAATATGCCACGAAAGGTACCTGCAAAACTTGCATTAGAAAGAAGAAATGAACTTGACAGAATTCAATTTGATATTACAAATTTAATAAATAACGGCCATATAGGCAAAACGTATCCTGCATTACTTGAAAGGCTGGACGGGGAAAAGTGGAATGCCAGGTTTTATTTTCAGGCCCCGGCGGTTGACGGCATTGTCTCTTTTTCCGGAGATCCAACGGACGGTTTTGTTAAGGTCACGGTTGAGGATACAAACGGGATAGACTTATTTGGTCGGCTTGCTGATTAAAAATAGGAGGATTGAAAATGTCAGCTTCTGCAAAACAAAAGACAGTTAAAAAGAAAACTGTTGCTAAAAAAAGTGCAAAGAAAAAAACACCGCCCCAAAAGCCCGTAAAGGCAAAAGGCAAACAGGCACCCAAAAAGGCGAAACCTGCAAAAAAGGCCGTTGAAAAAACTCAAAAGAAAACTGTTAAAAAAGCGGGAGTAAAAAAGGCAGCCGTTAAGAAACAGGCCAAGACCGAATCTGTCAGGAAACCCGTGAAAAAAACCGTGAAAAAAGCACCCCCCCCTAAAAAACAGAAAAAAGAGCAGGTTGCCAGGGACTCCGCTGGAACCGATCAGGTTACAAAGGACATTCTTGGCACGCCCGGCGTAAAGATAGAATATGACGATTCAATACCAACCATCGATGACTTTGTGGAGAATCGCGCAGCCGAAGGTGAAACCAGCCTCCTTGATGATGAAATCGAAGACGATAATTATGATTTCAGCGATGAAGACGAAGAAGAAGTGGACGGTTTTGTCAACGGTAAAAAGCATGACGAAGACGATTTGTATTCGGATTATACGATAGAGGATGACAAGGGCTGGGTTGATGATGAGATTGATGAATTTGGAGACGACGACTCTTTCACGGATGATGAAGATATGGATGATGAGGACGATTATCGTTAGATAGTCGTCCCTTCCGAATCAATGCCTGTCATCAAGGGCAGGTTTTCAACCCTGTATTCGCGCATGGCCTCGGGGCCAAGCTCCGGAAAAGCTATTATTTTCTCTTTTGAGAAGAACCCGGAAAGGAACGCGGATACTCCTGATAAAAGTATAAAATACGGACTTTTGTATTCCCTGATCAACTTTACGGCTTCGGGACTTCGTTTGCCCTTTCCGATAGTTGCGATTACTCCCCGCCTGAAAAGGAACTCAAGGTATTGGTCCATCCTTATGCTTGTCGTGGGCCCTATAATTGTTTTTTCACCTGAAACCGGTGCCGCGTAAAGAATGATCCTGTTTTCCAGTGAAACCGGAAGAGGCTCGCCCTTATCGATGCGTTTCATCAACTCCATGTGAGTTGAATCACGCATGGTTGTTAATATCCCGGAAAAATTTATCCATGTCCCGGCTTTCAGTGTCTTAATTTCGCCTGGATTATGCTCACTGATCTTTATTTGTGGATTGAAGATCATAATATTACCCTTCCTTTTCTTACTGAATGGCACAGCAGGTTAACCGCGACCGGAAGGGACGCGATGTGCCTTGGGCGTGTTTCTATAAAAACATCCATGACCGTATTTTTTCCGCCCAGTCCCATGGGGCCTATTCCCAGTCTGTTTAATTCGTCCTTGATTTGTTCCTCCGCTTCGGCGTAAAGCCTGTTTTCGTTTCTTTGCCCTATCTCCCTGAACAGGGCTTTTTTTGAGGCCACGGCACATGAATCCATGGTCCCGCCGATCCCTATGCCCACAATAAGGGGCGGGCAGGCGTTGGCGCCTTTTGATTTTACGAGATCAGTTACGAAATTTTTTATTCCCTGTATGCCCTCGACGGGATTCAGCATTTTAACGCCCCCCGCGTTTTCGCTTCCGCCGCCTTTGGCAAGGTAGTAAATTACGAGATTTTCCGAGCCGGTCTCTTCGATATGAATAATTGCCGGGGTGTTGTCGCCCGTGTTTTTACCGAATATAGGGTCGTCTATGACGGAAGGCCTGAAATTGCTGTTTGAACATACGTATGATACGGCGTCGTTGATTATTTTTACTATGTTTGTGCCGCCCTTGATCTCCACGTTGCCCTTCTCTATAAAAAAAACGGAGAGCCCCGTGTCCTGGCAAAGTGATATATTTTCGTTTTCCGCTATTTCCATGTTGGATACTATGGACGCTAATATATTTTTTTCGTCGGTGGAATCGCATTTTTTAAAACAGCGTCGTATATGCTCTGAAACATCCGCCGGTACTGACTTGTATGCTTTAATCATCAGGTCGCGGACATTTTCAAAAATTTGTTTGTCGTCTATAATTCTTTTTTTCATGCTGTTTCCTCGACTTAAAACTTTTTAAGTATCTAATAATACTAGATCATGGTTTAGTTTCAATATGTCAAATACAAAATTGAGGTTGTATTAAATTTTTCTAACTACTTATAT
>JAFGOL010000234.1 GCA_016926495.1 Oligoflexia bacterium | reverse complement strand
TGAAAATAACTGGGGAGATGGGCTGAGGGACATACTCAGTAGATGGCTTAACAAGCATCAGGGCAATATATTGTACAAGGACCTGTTTGAAAAAAACCTTGCCTCGACCAGTTTCAGACTGCTACTTCACGAAAAAAACAAGGGCAAGGGTGCTGCATTAAGAACAGGGATCGAGGAAACATCCGGTGACATACTTCTGATACAGGATGCCGATCTTGAATACGATCCGTTCGAATACCCCAAGCTTCTGACCCCGATACTTAACGGCGACGCCGAAGTGGTATTCGGTTCAAGATACCTGGGCGAAACAAGAAGGGTACTGAATTTCAGGCATACTCACATTAACAAAATACTCACCCTTATGTCCAACTTTCTCTCCAACCTGAACCTTACTGACATGGAAACCTGTTACAAGGTCTTTAAGAGTTCCATTATAAAAACAATAAGCCTCAAGTCCGACAGGTTCGGCTTCGAGCCTGAAATTACGGCAAAGCTGGCGCACCTCGGCTGCATAATTTACGAAGTTCCCATATCATATTCGGGCAGAACTTACGAGGAAGGTAAAAAAATAGGCGTCAGGGATGCCCTGATGGCATTCTGGTACATATTCAAATACAACCTTTTTCCGGGCCAGATAGTAAAAGATCTTAAAACACAGGATACTTACAGGATGAGCGAGGCCGTAAATTACAACAGGGAAATTTTCAACAACATAAAGGACTACTGCGGGCAAAGAATACTCGAGGCTGCCGCAGGCATAGGCAGTTTTACTTCGCTTTTCAAGAACAAGCATGAAGTGACCGCTACCGACATTGATAAAACATCACTCGCGATACTGTCAAACAGGTTCCAGACCTCGCTTAACGTGGAATTACAAAAATGGGACCTGACTTCCGTAGTACCCGTCGAAATATCAAATACAAAATATAATACAATAACCGCAATAAACGTACTGGAGCATATTGAAGACGACGTAACTGTTCTTAAACAATTTAACAGCATACTCCCCGAAAAAGGTAACCTAGTGGTAATGAGTCCCTCTTCAAAGTTTTTATTTTCCAGGCTTGACACGAAACTCGGCCATAAAAGACGCTACAGCAAAAAGGAACTTAAACAAAAACTTGAAGCCGCCGGCTTTAAGATCAAAAAAATATTCAATTACAATATGCCGGGGTTTTTAGGATGGCTTTTGTTTATCAAAATATTCAATAAAGATCTCATTCCCAAAAGCGAAATAAGACTCTTTGACTTATTTGCCAGGTACTACCTGCCGCTTGAACGCAGGCTGTTCAAGCCTCCGTTCGGCCTTTCAGTAATCGCAATAGCAGAAAAAGAAACAAATTAAAAAGCTTGACTTTGTACCGTTGATATTGTTTATATCATTCAATCAAAAGACAAAAACGAAACAGGGAAAATGAACCTTTCAGCCGGTAGGGAGCCGGCAGGCGTTTTCCGGAAGTTTTTGCGGTATTCAGGAGGTAGTCATGTCCAAATTCGCTCCCATTAACAAAGGTATACTCGGAAGGAAAATCGGCACAACCCAGATATTTGACGGCGACGGGAACAGGTTCGCTGTTACAGTGGTAGAAGCCGGTCCATGTACCGTTATACAGAAAAAAAGCGCCGAAAAGGAAGGCTATGCCTCGCTTCAAATCGGATACGGCGAAAAAAAGGCAAAAAAAGTAAATAAACCGGAAAGCGGCCACTATAAAAAATCAGGCGCAAGCCCTAAAAAACACCTTAGGGAATTCCGTTTCTGCGAAGAAGTTTACTCGGCGCTCAAAGAAGGCGACGAACTCACCGTGGAACAGTTTGAAAACGGTGATTTTATCGACGTTACTTCAAAATCCAAGGGAAAGGGATTTGCCGGCGTTATGAAAAGATATAACTTCAGGGGACGCCCCGCCACGCACGGGACCCACGAAAATTTCAGGGGACCGGGCTCAATAGGCATGCACCAGACTCCGGGCAGGGTTTACAAAAACAAAAAACTGCCGGGCCAGATGGGGAACAAGGATGTCACGGTCCAGAACCTCAGTATAGTAAAAATCGACAAAGAAAAGAAGCTGCTGTTCGTGAAGGGCGACGTACCCGGTTCGTATGACAGCCTCGTAATTATAAGGGATTCGGTTAAAAAGCCTTCTTTTCCGTTTTATGTAAAAGATGAGCAGGAAAGCCGGCAGGCATAACAAAAATACCCGAAGGCCCGGAGATCATTTTTATAACGCGGCCAGGGACCAGGGTTACGCGGCACGCTCTATTTTTAAACTGCAGGAGATACAGAATAAGTACGGGATCTTTCCCGCCAAATCCGGCAGGATAACACCGTTTTATGTTCTCGACCTCGGATGCTCCCCGGGATCGTGGATGCAATTCGCCTCAAACCTGCTTACGGAAAAAGACAGGATAATCGGTATTGATATCGCCAAAATCAACATTAATGATCCCAAAGTAATATTTATTCAGGAAAGCGTGTTTAATATGGATCCCGCAGCGCTGCTTGAACACACCGGTAACAGAAAATTCGATCTGGTACTCAGCGATATGGCCCCAAAAACAAGCGGCATAAAATTACAGGATCAGCAACGCTCCCTTGACCTTTGCCTCGAGGCACTGAATATCGCGTCCCGGGTTTTAAGAAAAAACGGTTCAATGCTGGTAAAGATTTTCCAGGGACCTGATACCGCAACATATTTCGACGACTTAAAAAAGCTTTTTAAAAACGTTAAAAGAATAAAGCCCGAAAGTTCCAGAAAGGAATCCTTCGAGATGTACATACTGGCTACGGAATTTTTATCCAGTGACGGGGATATTCAATCCTGACTTCCACAAGCCGGCCATTGTCAAGGGGGTGCCTGAAACCCAGATAATCGCAATAAAGAGCGATCTCTCCCCAGGGGAGAAAATTACATTCATTCATCCCTGACAATACTTCACCTGAAAAATTTTTCCTTTCAGCGCCTTCAATATTAAAATACTTTGAATCTCCGACTATGGGATGCCCTATAGCCGAAAGCTGCGCGCGTATCTGGTGTTTTCTGCCGGTAATAAGGTTTACCGACACAAGGGAAAAGGAATTCTCAAATAAGGCGATATCATGGAACCTGCCGCTTTTAATTAACTCAAGTTCCAGTTCAGACAGCTTGAATTCCCTGTTCTCTTCCGTTCCGATGCCTGCGACCATGCCGTCGGTATTCCTGATATAATGGACCAGTCTCGTGCACGTAATCTCCGGAATACCAAATACTATCGCTTTATATGTTTTTTGCACTCTCCGGTTTTTTACGGCCCTTGAGAAAAGCTCGGCGGCCCTTTTGGTTTTGGCAATAAGCAAGGGTCCGCCGACAGGGCGGTCAAGCCTGTGGATCAACCCTGCGTACATGGAACCGTATCCCCTGCTTTTATAATAGGCATGCACAAGATCCGTTACGCACAAATCACCCTTTTTTGATTTCTGAGATAAAAGGCCTGCCGGCTTGTACACGACAAGTATATGCTCGTCCTCATATTCAATTCTGAGCTTTGACATATCCACCTATATAATCTATGCTCCTTAAATTATGACAAATAAACCTGGTATTCACTATATGGAAAAACTTTTAAGGGAAGCCGGTATTTCCCTTACTCAAAACCAGCTTGAGTCCCTGTGGAAATTCCACAAACTGATACGAAAATACAACACTGAATGCGATCTTACAAGACTATATAATTTTGAATCCATGGTAATCAAGCATTATATTGACTGTCTCATTACAGACAGGTTCGTTAAACCCGGTCCACCCCTGATTGATATAGGAACGGGCGCGGGTTTTCCCGGAATTCCGCTGAAAATATTAAATCCTGAAATGACAGTCACGCTGGCCGAACCCAAACCCCAGAGGGTTAAATTTCTGCATATCGCCATATCCGAGCTCGGGCTGAAAAACATCAATATTTATCCCCATAAAATAACATCAAACAACAACCTTGAAGGATACAACTCGGTAATAACCAGGGCATTTGAAACCATAGACAAAACGCTGAAACGCGTCGAAAAACTGCTGAACAAAAACGGTAAGATATATTTCATGAAGGGCCCGAACTCATCTGAAGAAATAAGGGAGGCTCAAAAAGCCTCCCCTCAATATTCTTTAATAAATGATTTCAGTTATTCAATAAGCAGCAGGGACAAACGAAGGCTGCTTGTTTTCACTCGTTGATTGCCTCTTCTATGGCCTCTCTGAGCTGTTCTTCCGGGACCGCTCCCACCAGTTTCCTGCCGTTGATAATAAAAACCGGAACTCCGGACAACTGAATTTTTTTACCCTGCTCCATATCGGATTCAACCTTTGCCTTTTTGGCTCCGCCCTTCAGGCAATCCTCAAATTTTTTCGAGTCGAGATTCAGTCTCTTCGCGTATGATACAAGGTCACCGGCTTCGAGCCTGTCATTATTTTCGAAAAGGATATCGTGATATTCATAAAACTTTCCCTGGTCCTGCGCGCAGATTGCCGCCTGTGCCGCAAGCATGGCGTGCTGGTGGAAAGGAAGAGGATAATGCTTGAATATATGTTTGATGCTGTCCTTGTATTCCTGATACAGCTTGTTGAAAGTCATGGCACCGCGCCTGCAATAGGGGCATTCAAATTCGGAAAATTCCACTACCGTAACACTCGCGTCCTTGTTTCCTCTTACGGGATCATCACCCGTGATATCAACCTTGACTGCGGGCCCCTTGTCCTCGGCCAGCATTAACTTAACGTTGTACGCTTTCTTTAACGCGGCGGCAAAACTTTTGCGCACGTTTCCCTCACCCTGGCTTTCAAGATATTGCTTGATCCTCGGCTTAAGCTCGTCAAAACGATCCTTGGGAATGTTTCTTTCTTCGGCGAATTTTTTGATATCAGCTTCGGATACGGGCTGGATTTTGGAATTAACTTCGGTTTTTAAAAGATCGGCTACCGACATCCCGCGTTTTTTCGCTTCAAGCTCGATAAGCTTGCTTTCCACCATCTCACCCAGGTAATATTTTTTATATTTGAAAGCCTGTTTTTCAAGATTCTCAAGTTGTTTGTCAAGCTCTGTATATTTTTCCTTCAGGTCTTTCATAGTAATCTTTTCACCATTCACAACAGCAATCACCTGG
>JAFGOL010000233.1 GCA_016926495.1 Oligoflexia bacterium | reverse complement strand
GAAATTCCTGTTCCTTATTCTGGCAAGTTCAAGGTTGCCTATATTGCAGATATCCTGCCCGTTAATGGAAACCGAGCCTGAATCGGGCTTTAAAAGCCCGGCAAGAACGTACAGTAACGTGGATTTACCGGAACCCGAAGGTCCCTTTATCGCAAGCATTTCCCCAGCCGCTATATTAAGGCTGATGCCGTCAAGCACCTTGACGCGCTTACCGTCCACGCAATATGAAAATGAAACATCTTTAAGATTAACGGCGGACATTTCCCATGTCCTTTACGAGCTGCGTAAAATCGTACTGCCTGACCCTGTCGCCTTCCCTGAGTCCTTCCTTGATCTCGGTATATACTTCGTTGGAAAGGCCGGTCTTAACATCCCTTCTTTGTCCGTCTTCAAGGTATACAAAATATTCGTCGTCTTTCTGGTAAAGATATTCCTGTCCCAAGAGTAAAACATTGTCCAGCCTGTTTGTAACAACATCGATCGTTACAGTCATGCCGGGCTTGATAACCTCGTCCTTGTCCGTAATTTCAACCTTGATGGGAAAATTGGCGGAAGTTGAATCTCTCCACGAATTCGTGGTAGTTTTCAGGGACGCCAGCGATATCTCTGTAATAATACCGTGATACTGCCTGTCCAGGATCGCGGTGGCCTTTATGAGCACGTCCTGTCCCTTTTTTATTTTGACTATATCTATTTCCGGCACCTTGGCGTTAACAAAAAGCCGGCTTACGTCATCCATTCTTACTATGCAATCATCGCTGGAACCCATGTTTGCGTACACGTACTCGCCTTCCATTTTTTCGATATGCACCACGGTCCCGTCAAAAGGCGCGCGTATGGGAAACACCCTGTCGCTGAAATCAAGTGTCTGCGAGATGCTGACTATCGGGTTGCCTTCCTTAAGCTTATCGCCTATTTTTACGTATATTTTTTTAATATAGCCGTTGTAAGGCGCGGTTATAAAGGTTGACCTGTTCGGCACCACCTCGCCGGCTATGGTAACCCGCTGTATAAGCTCACCCTTTTTTACGGTCCCTATTATGAGCTCCCTCTTTGAAGTAAGAAAAGTCTGCTTAATCAGAAAAATCGCGATCAGCACAAGGATAAACGCGATCAGAATTATAAAAACATTCCTAATCCGAAATAACTTTTTCATATATTTTCCCCTCATAGTAACTGTACTCGTACAATGATCCCGCCAGATAAAACAGGGATTCATAATACTGGTTTTTCGCGGATATAAGGTTTTCAAGTGAATTTATAAGGCTGAGATAGTCAATCTGCCCTTTCCTGTACTCGGACTCAAGATAGTCGAAATTCTTTTTTTCAAGCTCAAGCAGTCGGGTATTAAGCACGTAGTTTTCCTTAAGGCGCTTAAGTTCCAGCATAAGCTTTGTAAGCGTTGAATCAAGGTCCATTATTGACTGGTCCAGCCTGTTGTTTTCAATATTTTTTGTTTCTTCCGCGATGCTCACCTTGCGGCGCAGAATTCCCCAGTCCCACAAATTGAAACTTATATTTAAAAGGGCGTCTGCGTATAAAACATCCCTGTTCCTGAAAGGCCCTGAATAGCCCACGTAATCGGACGCGGTATAATAAATGCCGCTTGTAACGAACACGTTGGGATAATAATCCCTTTTGGCAAGGCGTACGTCCAGTTCGTTGGACTTTTTATCCAGATCGGCTATAACGAAGTCGTAAACCCTGCTTACTTCCGGCTTTTGCTCCGGGATTTGCGACACATCAATTTTTTCCGGGACATAGGGCCTGAATTCAGGGGTATCGTCCTTCCGGGCGTCAAAGGGGACCCCTATAAGGCTTCTTATGTCCGACTGGTACTTTACAAGCCTGTTCCGGGAACTCAAAAGATTGATCTCCGCCCTCTGCATCCTTGTCTTGAAACGTATAAAGTCGTCCCTTGACTTCATGCCCTGCTTGTATTTTTTTTCAATGAGCCTGTACTGCTCCTTAAGTATGTTGTACTCTTCCTGCACGGTATCAGCCTTAAGCTTGGCAAGGGAGTATTCAAAGTAGAGAGCTATTACATCAAGGCAAACCCGGTCGCGCTTTTTTTTGAATTCAATTTCGGCCTTGCTTTTTTGTATACCGCTTAAATCGTAATTTATAAGGTTAGTACCGTTATTGTAGAGGGTTTCCGAAAGCGTAAGCCCCAGGCTGCTTTCCCACGGGCGCGCGGACGAAGACTCATAAAAACTTACGCCGTGGCTGGAGTCAAAGTCAAGCTTAGGGAAAAATTCGTAGAAACTGTTTCTGTGCTCCATTTCAGCTATAGCAAAGTTACGCCTGGCATTATCGTAATCAAGGGAATGTTCCAGCGCGTACCGGACGGTTTCCTTAAAGTCAAGACTGCCGCCCTGAGGAACAGCAGAAAAAGCGAAAGGCGCAAAAGTAAGAAGCAAAAGCCGGACCATATGAATTTTTTAGCAAACATTTATCATTAAGACCAATAAAAAAGGGCGGGGGAGTATACCCCCGCCCCAATCGTTTCATATTTTAAAAATTATCAACCTGCTGAAATAGCCTCTACAGGACAAACCCCAACGCAATTGCCGCAATCAATGCATTTTGAAGCGTCTATCTTGTACACGCTGCCATCCTGTTCAATAGCTTCAACCGGACATTCTGACTGGCACGCACCGCAACCCACACACTTGTCCTTGTCGATTACATGAGCCATTTTCAATCCTCCTAGGGCGGAACCTTCCACCCAATTTTTTATTTTTAACCAAGCGTATCCTATACTAAATTAATTAATTTCTCCACACCTTTTTGTTCGCCTATTACTATAAGTATATCCTTGTTCTCCAGCTTCTGTCTTGGCTCAGGGGGAAACGAGACCGTGCCGTCCTGTTTTTTCACGCCTGCCACAATAACCCCGAAACTCCTGATATTGGAATCGGCGATTGTTTTATCAAGTAAAAAGGATTTTTCCCCAACCGCAAGCTCAGCAACCTGAATTTTCGTACCGCCCATATCAGAGGGGATTTCCAGAAGGTCGGATATTGTGGGATTAAGGATTGAGCTTACTATCCTCATGCTGCTTAACTGAAAAGGAGAGATTATCTTGTCAGCACCCACCTGCATGAATTTACACCTGTTCTCCTCGGATGTAACCGTGGCTATTATTTTTATTTTGCTGTTCAGCGATCGCGCCGAAATTGTAACAAAAAGATTTGTGGCATCGTCGGTCATTACGGGAAGTATGGCGCTTGCTTTTTCTATTCCGGCTTTTTTAAGGCCTTCGGTGGTGTTGACATTGCCTTTCACGTACAAAAGGTTTTTTTCCCTTAATATTTTGCAGACATTTTCATCCTGTTCAATAATAACAAAGGCCCTGCCCGCGGCCTTTAATTCGTCGGCTATATGCCTTGCCATTTTGCCGTATCCGCATATTATCACATGCGAACTGAGTTTTTGGACCATAGCTTCCAATTTCTTCCTCCCGAAAATTTGTTCAAATTCTCCTTCTATAATCATCTGGGACATCTTCGTTATGGCAAAAGTCACAATCAGAAGCCCCATCATTAAAAGTCCTATTGTAAAAAACTTGCCTCCGTCGCTTAAGGGGTTTACCTCCTTGAAACCGGTTGTGGTAAGAGTAATAACCGTCATGTATACAGAATCAAGAAAAGACCAGCCTTCAATACCATGATAACCCAGCACCCCTGTTAACAGCACAATTAACAGCGCAACCAGAAAACAGATTAATCTTTTCATGTTTATTTTACGGAAATCCTTGTATAAATATAAAAACTAAATATAATCACTTCCTGTCATGATTATAAAACACGGAAAAGGAAAAGCCACTTTTATCTTTGATAACCCGACTGATTCACCGGTTTTTTTAATAGGTGATTTCAACGGATGGAACCCATCCCTTGATCCCATGGAAAAAAACGGGGACGGCAAATGGCAGGTTGTAAAGACATTCAAGCCAGGCGCATACCAGTTTAAATACCTGATACTGGACCTTAACGGCGAACAGTGGTTTAACGACTGGCGGGCCGACGCTTACGTGAAAAGCCCGTTCGGCGGAGAAAATTCCGTTGTTATTATTGAGTAGGGTCCCCGCATTTGCCGGTTAAAACAAGCGTGTTTTCATGTTCAAAAGAGCCGGCTTTTCTAAACGTAAGCATCTCTGTCCGGCAGTCCTTTAACCGCTCCATATAGACATTAATGCCTTCGTTGTGACAGTATTCTTTTGCATCTTCCCGACATTCTTTCAGTAATTCTTTTCTTTCTTCGGCTTTTCTGCGGTCTGCACGGTTTGTAACATATTTTCTTCCGTTTAGCCTTCTGTGAACGGGATAATCAAATTCCAAAGCAGCCATGACCTCACCGGCACTTATTCTTTCCCATTTAGTATAGGGACAATCCCCAAAGAGGGGATCATAACATCCGTTTCTTTCGTTTTTAACTTCCAACAAGTCAAACCCGGCTCTGAAATTACATATAATGTAACACCATGAACTTCTGTCTTCCCTGTATTTCTCCAGGTAACTTTCTCCGGAATCCGCTTTCAGGTTGATATCAGGCTCAAGCACATCAATATACAGGCTTTTGTATTTGCAATAAGTTTCGGGAAGCTTTTGACTGCACAGATCACCCCAGGGCAGTAATGAGAAAAAACAAGATAAAATAATTTTTATCTTCTTCACATTAACCTCTAAAGCAGACAGATTATGCCAGAAAACGGCCGTTAAAAGCAAGTTTTTATTACTAAAACTGTTGATTTACAGTTTGCTATGTAAGCAATATCGTCGAAGTTGATAAACCAATCCGTTAGGGCTGTAAGCCCCTTGTTTAAAAGATAGTGTTATGTGAG
>JAFGOL010000038.1 GCA_016926495.1 Oligoflexia bacterium | reverse complement strand
GTCGGCATGCGCGGGTCATCCCATCCCTCGACTATTTTATTTGTCACCATGTTAAGAAGGTTTCTTTTGCTCATAACCGTGAATTTAAGGTTCAGTTTCGCGAATTCGATTTGCCTGGGTTTGGACGGGGTGTCCAGTTTTTCAAGGAACCAGTCATATAAAGGCCTGTGGTCCTCGAATTCAAGCGTACAGATTGAATGGGTGACACCCTCTATCGCGTCACTAAGCCCGTGAGCGAAATCGTACATGGGATATATGCACCATTTGTTACCGGTCCTGTGATGTTCGGCCATTTTTATCCTGTACAGCGCGGGATCGCGCATATTCAGGTTTGGGGATGTCATGTCTATTTTGGCCCTCAGCACGTGTGAACCCTCTGGGAATTCACCGTTTTTCATTTTTTCAAAGAGTTCAAGATTTTCTTCAACTGTCCTTGCCCTGTGAGGGCTGTTTTTCCCGGGTTCGGTCAGGGTTCCTCGATATTCCCTTATCTGGTCCGGATCAAGGCTGCAAACGTACGCAAGCCCTTTTTTAATAAGTTCAACAGCGTAATTATAAAGCCTGTCGAAATAATCCGATGCGTAAAACAGGTTGTCGCCCCAGTCAAATCCCAGCCAGTTTATATCTTTTATTATTGAGTTTATATACTCAATATCTTCTTTTACCGGGTTGGTATCGTCAAAACGCAGATTGCATCTGCCCCCGTAATCCCTTGCGATTCCGAAATTAAGACATATTGACTTGGCATGGCCTATATGCAGATACCCGTTGGGTTCGGGCGGAAACCTGGTAACAACGTCACCGTTGTTTTTGCCGGTCTCAATGTCCTTGTCTATTATATTTCTTATAAAGTTTGCAGGTGTTTTATCCTCTGATGGCGGCATTCGGGTACTCCCTAGACTTTGGAATTCTGGCTTTTATAAAACTCCATAATTGCTTTTTTGGAAATTATATTGTCTGTTTTTTTATGCTTTGAGTCGGTGTTTCGGGCGTCTTTCCACGCAAGGTCATTTTCGTGAAAGTATTCTTCAAGCTGCAGAAAGGTAAGGTCTCCGTAATCCTGTATCACCATGTCAACGTGTTTGGATACTTCGGAATTTAACTGTCTTGTCGCGTCAGGGTTTACAAGCTTTTTGTCGAGCGGCAGGGTCATCATTACCTTGCCTGTAAATCTTTTGTGGATGGACGGCGAAACAGGCCCGTGTATCCATGCCTCGAAATCATCGTTAAATATGGCTTTGGAATAATTTGCCATGTACCATGCCTGGCACAGGTAAAGAAGCTTGTGCAGCTTTGTTACGGATATATTTTTATTCTCATTGATAAATTTCATGCAAATATAATCGGCAACCAGATTGATATCAATGTCTAAAGAATCCATGTTATTTTTACTCCCAAAAAAAATTTATACAAATATTAAAGACTTACTTGAAATAATTTATTATAAGTATTAAATTAAATCAATCATGAAAGTTTACAAGTACCTAATTGGTATAATTCTGTTGTTATTAATAACCGTTACGGCTTACTATCTGTTTATTGCTGATAAAAAAGATACCGGGAAAAAGCAGCAAGGTCAGGAACTTGTTGATGATCTGTATAGTCTGACACAAAGCTCCGTAACATCCGCGCCCTTATCTTCCGCGTCAGGTAATGAAGGTTCATCCGCCGTGGTTTTATATGTATTTATTGTGATTACCGGTATATTACTGCTGTTTTGCGTTGCTATGGTTTTTATAGTTAAAAAGCAAAGAGAAGATGTAGAACGCGTTATGGGCACGGTGAGGGATCTCGGTAAAAATAATTTATCCGTCAGGATTTCTTCCCATGATATTAATTCAAAGGCGATAAAAGAGCTTAATGACGGTCTTAATATGTTTCTGGATAATTTCGCTCAGACCATAAGTTCATTGTCTGTTTATTCAAGCCAGCTTACCGAGCTTTTTTCCATGGTCTCAAAATCTATTCACGATCTTAATCTTAACAGCGAGCAGCAATCCGCAAGCCTCGAGGAACTGAGTTCGTCGATATCTTCGAACGCTACGGACGCTTCAAACGTGGAATCGTCGGCCAATAACGCCTTAAAGGATATCCAGCTTATGAGCGACGAAATAAAGAACAGCATGGACATAATGATCAATATAGAACAAAGTATACAGAATATATCGAAATCAATAGGGGATATACAGGATATAGCCGATCAGACGAACCTGCTTGCCCTTAATGCCGCGATTGAGGCGGCCAGGGCAGGAGAATCGGGAAAGGGCTTTGCCGTGGTTGCCGACGAAGTACGAAAACTGGCGGAAAACAGTTCAAATTCAGCATCTACGATCATCGGGCTTGTCAGCAACAATTCGTCCCTTGTAACCAAGGGCGTTGAAGTTTCCAAGAAAGCCGTTGAACGCATACAGCTTTCCATAAAAAGCGTTGATGAGATTGTAAACCAGATCAAATCCGTTCTGGATACAACAAGGGAGCAGGCGGTGACCATGGAGGAAAACTCGGCGATATCGGTGCAGGATTCCCAGTCTACATCGCTGCTTTCGCTAAAAATTGAAGATCTTTCATTGATAATGACAAAGATAGAGGCTCTGTTTCAGGCATATAAATTAAAATGAAAAGGTTATTTTCCTCTGTCACGGACAGGACCAAATCTTCGATAATAAGGGAATTGCTTAAGCTGATCAACAGGCAGGGGGTGATTTCTTTTGCCGGGGGACTGCCCGCGCCCGATACTTTCCCGGTGGCGTTGATCCAGAGTATCATCGCCGACTTGCTTAAAACAAACGCTGTAACAGCTCTTCAATACGGACCCACGTCCGGCCTTGAGGAATTCAGACACGAACTTTGCCTGATGCTCAGGGCCAGGGAAGGACTTGATATAAGCGCCGACAATATTATTGTTACGGCGTCGTCACAGCAGGGTCTGGACCTTATCAGCAGGTCTTTTATAGACAAGGGTGACAGGATCGTAATGGAATTGCCGAGCTATATCGGTGCCATTCAGGTTTTTCATTCTTACGGCGCTGATATGATCGGTATAAAGTCTGACGGTGAAGGAATAGATACGGGTCACCTGGAGAAGGTCCTTGCCAGGTACGGAAAAAGAACAAAGCTTATGTACGTGGTACCTGATTTCCAGAATCCCAGCGGCCTTACCATGTCTGTTGAGAGAAGGAGCCGGCTGGTTGCCCTGGCGGAAAAATACGGGATGCTTATTGTGGAGGATTCGCCGTATCGACAGCTCAGGTTTGAGGGCACGGCACCCGAAATGATCCATAGAATAGCAGGTTCCGACAATGTAATATCGTTATTTACCTTTTCCAAGACTTTGGCTCCCGGTTTCAGGCTGGGGTACATAGTGGCTTCCAAAAAGATTACAGGCGCGATGACTATTATAAAGCAGTCAATGGATTTATGTACATCGCCTTTTAACCAGCTTATTGCCATGGAGTTTATAAGAAGGGGATATTATGATGCCCATATAGATCTGATTATAAATAAATACAGGAACAAGCGTGATGTTATGCTTGAATCGCTTGAGAAATTTATGCCGCGTACAGAGGGTTTGTACTGGACCAGGCCGGAAGGAGGGCTCTTTTTGTGGGTTGTGCTTCCGGAATATATTGATGCCGACAGGATGTTCTATCAGGCTATAGAGAAAAACGTTGCCTATGTTATAGGTTCCGCTTTCCATTGTAACAATAAGGGCAGGAATACTTTCAGGATGAATTTTTCCTATTCTTCGGAAGATGAAATCCAGGAAGGTATAAAAAGGCTTGCGCAGGTTGTGAGAAGCAATATAAGATAGGGAACAAGTTATATATGAAAGGCAATATACCATTGGCCGAGCGTTTCAGGCCCGGAAATTTTGACGAATTTTTCGGACAGGAGCATCTTGTGGGCAAGGACCGTCTGTTGCGCAAGGCGATCGAGGACGGTACGTTCGGAAGTTGTATTTTCTGGGGACCGCCCGGCTGCGGTAAAACTTCGCTTGCGCAGGTTGTGGCGAATGTGACGGAGAGGCCGTTTGTCCTTTTCAGCGCGGTTTTGCAGGGCGTAAGCGACGTAAGACAGATTGTAAGCGAAGCCGATATGCATTTGCGCATGTACGGTCGTAATATTATACTTTTTATTGACGAGATACACCGTTTTAACAAGGCACAGCAGGATGCCCTGCTTCCGCACGTGGAAAAAGGAACCATAACGCTTATAGGTGCCACCACGGAAAATCCCTCCTTTGAGATCAACAGCGCCCTGCTCAGCAGGTGCCAGGTATTTGTTCTGGAGGCTTTGAGCAATGAGAATATAGCGTCTATCATTGACAGGGTACTTGGTGACGGGGAAAGGGGGCTTGCCTCGTATAAGCCCAGGCTTGACGATGATGCTTACGATT
>JAFGOL010000232.1 GCA_016926495.1 Oligoflexia bacterium | reverse complement strand
TCGAATTAAACCACATGCTCCACCGCTTGTGCGGGCCCCCGTCAATTCCTTTGAGTTTTAGCCTTGCGGCCGTACTCCCCAGGCGGACTACTTATCGCGTTAGCTCCGATACGGCAGGGGTCAACTCCCGCCACATCTAGTAGTCATCGTTTAGGGCGTGGACTACCAGGGTATCTAATCCTGTTTGATCCCCACGCTTTCGTGTCTCAGCGTCAGTGTCAGTCCAGGAGGCCGCCTTCGCCTCCGGTATTCCTCCCGATATCTACGGATTTCACCCCTACACCGGGAATTCTGCCTCCCTCTCCTGAACTCTAGATTAGCAGTATCAAATGCACTTCCGGGGTTAAGCCCCGGGCTTTCACATCTGACTTACTATTCCGCCTACACACTCTTTACGCCCAATAATTCCGAGCAACGCTTGCACCCTACGTATTACCGCGGCTGCTGGCACGTAGTTAGCCGGTGCTTCCTCTGATGGTACCGTCAAAACAAACGGGTATTAACCGTTTGTCCCCTCGTCCCATCTGACAGTAGTTTACGAGCCGAAACCCTTCTTCCTACACGCGGCGTCGCTGCGTCAGGCTTTCGCCCATTGCGCAATATTCCCTACTGCTGCCTCCCGTAGGAGTCTGGACCGTGTTCCAGTTCCAGTGTGGCTGATCATCCTCTCAGACCAGCTACCCATCATTGGCTTGGTAGGCCATTACCCCACCAACAACCTAATGGGACGCAGGCCCATCTTAAAGTGAGAGCTTTCAAGAAGAGGCCCTCTTTCTTAAAAAGAACCGCAGTTCCTTTTAATGTATGCGGTATTAGCCCCGGTTTCCCAGGGTTATCCCCCGCTCTAAGGCAGGTTACCTACGTGTTACTCACCCGTGCGCCACTCTACTCATTCCCCGAAGGAAACTTTCTCGTTCGACTTGCATGTATTAAGCACGCCGCCAGCGTTCGCTCTGAGCCAGGATCAAACCCTCCAATTAATTTTTATCAATTCCCTTGGAAGGGTTGATTACAGACTTTAATCTTAGGGACCGTCGCCTTTTTGCGGGCAACAGTCAAAAAAACAAATGTTCAAAGCTTCATACTGATTACATCTGCTATTTAGTTTTCAAAGATCTTTACACTTTCGCGCTAAACCTGTTCATTCGTTAAGCGCAGGTGATGTTTATATTCAAACACCTGAAGATTGGCAAGACTTTTTTTTATTTTTTTAACACTCCGCAATCATGTTAATTTTATTGATATTTTTTAATACATACCGATTCAGGTTTGCAGTCTTTACGATTAAAGTTTACAATTAAACGTCCTTTCGTCAGGAGAAAAAGATGATAACCCTGAGGAATAATATACTGATCACCATAGGTTCTCTGATCATTCTTACCGCTACAGCGATAATGGTTGTCGCATGGAGATCAATATCTTACTCAAACACGTCGCACGCGTTCAACATCCTGTCCGTCAATTCGGAGACCTCCGTCGCCAATGTGCGCAGCAGGATAAACCTTTTAAACAACATCGCGGTTACACTGCTGTACAACAAAAAAAATTCCATGAACAGTCCCGTCAATATATTAAAGGACAAGATCGCGTTTTCAGTAGCGATAATAGACTCCGGCGATAAAAGCATCCTCGCGTACAGCGAGCCTGAAAATTTCAGCTTCGCGTGCAGGATATACAAAAGCAAAAATTACCATGACAATATATACTTCTACAAGCCCTTCAAAAACGACAACACGTTATGTATTAATATTCCCCTGTCCGAAAAAGAAAAAGGTCACCGTGCCGTGTTCAATATTCCGCTGACGTTCCTTCAAAACGCAAGAAAGTCATTACCGTCGCTGTTATTTTCTCATTCCGGTTTCATCATTGACCAGTCCGAAGGAAGGTATGTCAAGAGAAACGACAATATACTTTTTAACACGGTAAAAAATATTGAATCCTCAAAGGAAACAAGCAGCTTTTTTACGACTGAAGATTATTTTTTCTTTAACAAGAAAATAGGCTCCAGCAACCTGAACGTATTGTCGTATAACCGTAAGTCGCTGCTGAAATCATCGGCCCAGATGTTTTTCCTGTCCTCTACGGGACTCATGATCACAATACTGTTTTTTTCCATAATGGTATTTGTTTTCCTGGTAGACTCTTTTTTAAAACCCATAAAGGAACTTTGCGTGGCGTCAAGTTCCATATCACAGGGAGAATACCACGAAAATATAAGTGAAAGCAGATTCAAGGAGCTTAATGAGCTTATCAGTTCCTTCAATTTCATGATAAAAAACGTAAAAGACAGGGAGGACGACCTGAATTCCCTGAATAAAAACCTCGAGATCGAGGTTGAAAAAAAGACCAACGAACTGTTGCATACGGCAAAAATGGCATCCCTGGGCACGCTTTCAGGAGGTATGGCGCACGAATTTAACAACATACTGGGTGCAGTGGTGGGACACGTAAGCTTTGCCCTTGAAAACGAAGACCCCAAAGAGATGAAGGAAGCGCTTGAAATAGCGCTTATGGCTTCCGAAAGGGCCTGCTCCATTGTATCCAGGCTGCAGGATTTCACCAAGAAAAAGGAATACACCAAGGAACTTTTTAATATCAACGACTCAATTATAAATATCGTTAAGCTGGTCGAAAAGGATTTTATCAACAACAAAATAAACATCGAAACGGACCTGACCCTTGGAGCAACCATACTGGGGGACATACACCAGGTCGAGCAGGTTATCCTTAACCTCCTGATCAACTCAAGGCACGCGATGGACAACGGAGGCAGGATATCCATAAAATCACAAATAAAAAATGACAAGGTTATAGTGACGATATCAGATACCGGGGCCGGAATTGAAAAGGAAATCCAGGACAGGATATTCGAACCGTTTTTTACAACAAAGGGCGCTTTCGGCATGGGCAAGAGCTATGATCACAAACCCACGGACGGTACAGGGCTGGGGCTCAGCGTTTCCATGGGAATAATAGAAACACATAACGGCAGCATACGGCTTGTATCCAGCAGTTCCGGGGGAACAAAGTTCGAGATCACCCTTCCGCTTGCCTATTGGGCGTAACCGGCATATTATTTTTATTAAATGCATCTGCAATTAAGTGACATTAGGGATTTGATATTAAAAAACGATTTTCCGGTTTTTATTTCCGCCCACGCTTTTCCAGACGGTGACGCGCTCGGTTCCGAGGTAGCCCTGGCGCACGCGCTGGAATCGATAAATAAAAATGCGCGAATCATCAACCGGGACAGCGCCCCGCTGCCGTTCAGCTTTTTGCAAAAATATCATAAGTTTTCATCTCCGGAAAACATAACGATCCCCGAATCCGCTTTTTTTATCTTTCTTGACGTATGCGAGACGGAAAAGCTTGGCAGTGACGTTGTTAACATAATAGGCAAAGTACGGGATAAAAAAATCATATTCATAGATCACCACAGGCCCAAAATTTATAATGAAGATTTCCATTACTTCATAAATGACGATGCCTCGTGTACCGGTGAAATAATTTTTGATCTCCTGACCCGTGAACTGGGCATCCCCCTTGATCAAACCATAGCCGAGGCTATTTATACCGCGATAATAAGCGATACAAGGTCGTTCAGGTATTCAAAAACAACGTCCAAATCACACAAAATAGCCGCCTCCCTTATTGATTCGGGAATTGAAACCGAGAAAATACAGCAGAAGGTTTTTTCAAGCAACAACATCAACCAGATACAGCTTTTGGGTTACGTATTGTCCAACACCAGGCTTTCGGAAAACAAAAAAGTAGCCTATGTATTCCTGCCACACAGGGTAATGAGCAGGTACCACCTGCTCCCCATGGAGACCAAGGGATTTATCAACCACCTGCTTACAATAAAAAACGTTGAAATAGCGGTACTGCTTCGTGAAGACAGGCCCGACCACATCAAGGTAAGCCTTAGAAGCAAAAAGCCTTATCCCATAGACACGTACGCGGAAAAATACGGCGGCGGCGGAAAAAAATTCGGGGCTTCATTTTCATTAAAAAACATTAATGAACAAACAAGGCGGGAAATTATAGGAGAACTTGAAATCATGGCCGGGGAAAATCCCGATACATGAAATACCGCACAATAATAGTCGGCGTTCATATCGCAGGAGAACAGAAAAGCTCTTCCGATGAAATTACCGGACTGGCTGTTACGGCCGGAGCATCAATACTCGCATCGGTAAGCCAGAATATAAAAAAAATTAACCCCTCTTCATTTATAGGTGAAGGTAAAATAGAGGAAATCAGGGAGTTGATCAACGCCCACAAGGCCAACCTTATTATTATTGATTGCGAATTGAGCGGTTCACAGCAAAACAATCTGGAACAAAAACTGGGCATTCAGGTCCTGGACAGGACCGCACTTATTCTAGACATCTTTTCGCAAAGGGCAAGAACAAAGGAAGGCAAAATCCAGGTCGAGCTTGCACAGCTTAATTTCATATCAACCAGGCTAAAAGGCAAAGGAGTAATGATGAGCAGGCTTGCCGGCGGTATAGGAACAAGGGGGCCCGGAGAAAGCAAGCTTGAAACAGACAGGAGAAAAATCAGGGAGAGGATCACAAAGCTGGCCCAGGAACTTAAACATATAGAAAAAAACAGGTCCCTGCACAGGCAGTACAGGGAGAAAAGGGAGGTCCCACAGATTGCCATTATAGGTTATACCAACGCCGGCAAATCAACACTGCTGAATAAATTAACATCCGCGGAAGTGCTTGTTGAAGACAAGCTTTTCGCGACCCTTGATCCCACTACCCGCAAGTTAAAACTTTCCGGTAAAAAGTTCGCTATTTTAACAGACACGGTCGGATTTATAGAAAAACTTCCGCATCATCTTGTAAAGGCGTTCAGATCAACTTTCGAGGAAATCAAGGAAGCCGACCTTATATTTAACGTAATTGATATATCAAATCCTCTTTTTCACGAACAGTCGGTTGTGGTACAGGATGTTCTTAACTCCATGGACATTGCGGGAATACCCATTCTTAACGTTTACAATAAAATTGACTCTGCTGATATAGGCAAGGATACCTTTTTAAGGTATCCAAAACTTCATCCCAGTGTAATGGTATCCGCAAGGGAGGGTGCCGGCATCGTAGAACTACTTGATAAAACAGAAAAGATGCTGTCCGGGTTCTGGGCAAATCTTCTTATAAAGGTTGCTGCGCCTTCGTCGTGGCTAATATCAACACTGCTTGCTTCGGGCACCATAATAAGGCAGGAGGACCATGAGGGGTTTACAATAATTGATGCAGAGGTGCCTAACAGTGTTGCGGAAAAAATCAAAAAGGTTTTGGCCAAAGAAGAGATTTTAACCTGAACCCAGCATCTGTATAATCCTGCTTCGTATATTAAATATTCTTATTAAATTTTTTAAATAACGTACTCCCTGCCTAATCCTGCGCCGTAATGTTGATTCGGTAATTAATCATACAGTTAAGCATTGGGAGCGGCAGGTCATGTATAGCTATTCCTCTGCTTTTTTAAAAGGAATCTACTAAAAATCGTAATAAAGGGATTAACGGAAGCTCATTATTGCGTAAATTTCCGACATCTGCCGCAGTACTGCAAGTTCCTACTCGTTTTTCCATTGCGGGATCTGTTTCAATTTTGAAAGCCATATCCGGTACTGGCACTAATCCTGAATCATCGACACCAGAATCGTTGATACCAGAGTCAATGTCAGAGTCCAGATATTTGAAGTCTACAAGTTCATTATCCAAATATTTATACCCATCAGCTGTAATCACTCTGCTAATAATTTCAGTCACATAGTTCACAGAACAACTCTGAGTACCGCATCCGCCGCGATCACTCGTCAAGTACTTATATTTTTTTTCATAAAAAGTATTTCCTTTTTTATCTAGGAACGAAAGAAAACCTGGTCCCTCTGACGGATAGTAATACTGGCCATTAACTTCTTTTGCACACCTGGTAGCGTTATAATAATGATATGCATCAAAATCATCATGGGAACCTAACTCAATATTAATCTCACTAAAGGCATAATTTCCCGTAAGGGATTTATCATAATAATCGACTCTGGATATGGAACGTTCCTCTAGAATTACCGTAAAGGATGTCTTTTTTGGCTCATTTTTCATGGTAAATTCAAGGGAATCAAAAGCATAATCACATTGTCCGTTTCCGGCAATAATTTTTGCCACATCATCAGAGAGAGTATACCCATCAATATCCTGCATTTCTGTTTTTAACTGATTTTTAATAAAAACTTCTACAGCGTTTTTTACCGCATTCTGAGTATAAAGAGGATTTAATGACTGTGGCCTTTCCTTTACGAGTTCCTGTGCTTCAACTAAACAAAAACTTTTTAACAAAACAGTCATAATTAATAGTTGTTTCAAATTAAACATAATATTAACCTCTCTTGATAATTCAGACTTTAAAAACCTAATACCTATAGCAAAAATACTAATATATTGTCAAGATTTTATTATATATATCTGGAACTACCCCATTTTTTGAGTTCCCCTTTTGCCAAAGGGCAGGGGCAACTG